>NZ_QROQ01000027.1:0-5626 GCF_003475115.1 Collinsella sp. AF37-9
GATGTCCAAGAAATGGGAGGCAGTTCACTGTCCCCTTTGTGGTGGTTGAGCATCAGAAGTGAATGTGTCGCTACTTGGACAGCTCGTCGGCGAGAACCTCGATCTGAGCGCGCGAGGCGTCGTTGAGCGAGCCCAGCACGGTCACCTTGTTCTGCGCCAGGGTGATGTCCTTCATGCCCTCGAGCTCCTTGGTCATAACCTTGGCAGCGGTGGGCGCCCAGGAGCCGGCCTCAACGAGCGCCACCGTACGGTTCTGATAGGCGTGCTCGGCAAGCGTGTGGATAAAGGTGCTCATGAACGGGAAGATCTCGCCCTGATAGGTGATGGAAGCGAGCACCAGACGGTCGTAGCGGAACGCATCCTCAACGGCCTCGGCCATGTCGTCGCGAGCCAGGTCAAAGACGGAGACCTTCTGGCCGCGAGCATCAAGCGCTGCGGCGAGCTCCTCGACGGCAGCCTTCAGATGGCCATACACGCTCGCATAGGCGATCGTGATGCCCTCGTCCTCGGGCTGATAACTCGACCAGGTGTTATAGGTGTCGAGGTAATAGCCCAGGTTCTCGGTCAGTACGGGGCCGTGGAGCGGACAGATGATCTGGATATCCAGATCGGCGGCCTTCTTGAGCACGGTCTGCACGAATTTGCCGAACTTACCGACGATGCCAAAGTAGTAGCGGCGCGCTTCGCAAGCCCAGCCTTCCGGGTCCTCGATGTCGTTGGCGCCGAACTTGCCAAAGCCGTCGGCACTAAAGAGCACCTTGTCGGTGGACTCGTAGGAGAAGATCACCTCGGGCCAGTGCACGTTGGGGGCGCCGACAAACGTTAGGCTGTGGCCACCCAGGTCGAGCACGTCGCCCTCTTTGACGACCATCTTACGCTCGGGGTAGTCGGTGCCAAAGTAGTTGACCATCATGCGGAAGGCGCCCATGCTGGCCACAATCTGTGCCTGGGGGTAGCGCTCCATAAAGGCGGCGATGCCAGCAGAGTGATCGGGCTCCATGTGATGGACGACCAGGTAGTCGGGCGTACGGCCGTCGAGCGCGGCCTCGAGGTTGCCGAGCCATTCGTCGACAAAGCCAGCGTCAACCGAATCGGCGACAGCGATTTTATCGCCCAAGATAACATAGCTGTTGTATGCCATGCCGTTCTCGGACACGTCGTACTGGCCCTCGAACAGGTCAATGTCGTGATCGTCGACACCGATGTAGCGGATATCCTTGGTGATCTCCATCAGGCAAAGCCTCCTAGATAGACAAAAGAACCCGTCTATCATAACACTCGGCAGTATCCCAGCTGTTATCTGCCGGCATCCATACCGATTGTTATTGAAATACGATAAATCGCCGTTTACCTGCGCAAACTATGCGCGCGGTACCGCCGTGCTATGTCGAATAATGAGCTGGCCGGGAATACGAATGGCAACGGTTTTGCCCGCCGTACCCGCCTCGGGAACCGCATGCTCGAATACCTCGCGTCCGCGCTGATGTAGATCAAATCGCACGGTCGTGAGCTCGTTGTGTGCCACAAAATCATCGAGCGAATCATCGACGCCCACCACGCTCACGTCCTCGGGCACGCGCAAGCCACTATCGCGCAGCGCTGCAATTGCGCCGTTTGCCATCTGGTCGTTTGCCGCGTAAATCGCCGTCATGGTGCGGTCGTGCTCGGCCAGATATCTGCCGGCCTCGTAACCGCTGTTGGCAGACCAGTCGCCCTCGAGCGGCGTCTGCGGCTTAATGTGCCTACGCTCGAGCGCATCCTGCCAACCGGCTCGACGAAATTGCTCGTCGACCGAGAACGACGGGCCGCCAATATAGCGAATTTGCTCATGCCCCAGCTCAAACAGGTGATTCATAAGCAAGAGCGAGCAGCCGTAATGATCGGAGTCTACCGTGGTCACCCGCGGGTGCGCGTACATGGTAACGATGACCGTGCCAATGCCCGGCAGTGGATCAAACGTCTCAAAATCGGGCGCCATACGGCTCATGCCGATAATGATGCCGTCCACAGGCAGCGCGGCCATACGACGCGTTGCCTCGGCAAGCGAAAACTCCTCGGTCTTGGACATCTCGACCAGCGTGATGGCGCAATTATGCTCGCGAGCAGCGCTGGCGATGCCGTCGATCATTGAGAGGTTGCCAAACTTGGTGACATCGTTGACGCACAGACCGACCGAATGGTAGCGGCCGTCGCGCAGCGAGCGACCGGCATAACTCGGACGAAAGCCGAGCTCTTGCATAGCGGCCTGCACGCGCTGGCGCGTCTGCTCGTTAACGTTGGGCAAGCCGTTGGCGACGCGCGAAACCGTCTGCTGCGAAACGCCAGCAGCGCGGGCGACGTCGGCCATGGAGACCGGACGCGTACCTGTATCGTTGGACGGGCGCCTTGCCACAGGATCACCTTCACCGTTGCGAGATCTGAATAGCGTGCATGCCGGCCCGGGCAGAAATACACCCCGCGCCGAGGCCCGCTATCGTCGGACGCATGTTAACGTACTCTACTTTTTCAATCCGCAACTCTTCTGCTCTATAAGTCCATACGGCAATACCGTTCACGGCTGAATTTCTACCGATTACCAGATTCTCAAAAAGTGATAAGCGTTGTGTTATGAGTACGTTAACATAGCCCGTAACGTGCGGCATCGTAGATGCTGAGTTCACGCTGCTTCAGATTGTTAACGTACTCACTACGACGGAAAACTCGTCAGTATGCGCCAAGGAAAGGACTCCCATGACCACCCCCGACGAAAAGACACTCGCCACGCTCACCAAGCTGTTCGAGGAGGAGTTTGGGCCCATCGGCGATCGCCAGGTGCTCTATGTGCACGCGCCCGGCCGCTCCGAGATCAGCGGCAACCACACCGATCACGAGGGCGGTCACGTTATCGCCGGCTCGCTCGATGTCGCTGTTGACGGCATCGCCGTGGCAACCGATTCCAACAAGGTTCGCGTCGCCGACGAGGGCTATCCTACGTTTGAGATCACGCTCGACACGCTGGATATTCAAGAGTCCGAGAAGGGCACGTCCGCAAGCCTCGTGCGCGGTATGGCCCACGAAATCGCTGCTCTGGGCGTTGAGCCCCAGGGCTTCGACTTTGCCTTTACCTGCTCCGTCCCCTCGGGTGGCGGCCTTTCTAGCTCCGCCGCTGTCGAGGCGGCTTACGGCCGCGCCATGGAGACGCTCTGGGGCGCGCCCGCCATTGAGCCCGTCGCGCTCGCCCAGATGAGTCAGCGCACCGAGAACAACTATTACGGCAAGCCCTGCGGTCTTATGGATCAGGCGGCTGTGTGCCTGGGCGGCCTCGCCTACATGGACTTTGAGGATCAGGCTCAGCCTAAGACCCAGAAGCTCGAGCTCAACTTTGAGGATCACGGCTATGCGCTCGTGCTCGTTAAGGTTGGCGCCGACCATGTGGCGGCTACCGACGACTACGCCGCCGTTCCGCGCGAGATGCAGGACGTCGCCGCCGAGTTTGGCAAGGCACGCCTGTGCGAGGTCAACGTTGCCGACCTTGACGCCAAGCTCCCCGAGCTGCGCGCCAAGCTGGGCGACCGCGCCTGCCTGCGTGCCGTTCACTACTGGTACGAGAACGGCCTGGTCGACAAGCGCTGGGCAGCCCTGAACGCTGGCGACATTGACCAGTTCCTGGTCCTGACGCGCGAGTCCGGCGCCAGCTCCGCCATGTACCTGCAGAATGTTGTTGCCAAGCTGGGTTCCGAGCAGCCTTCCATGTATGCCCTGGCGCTGGCCGAGCACGTGCTCGACGGCCGCGGCGCCGTCCGTATCCACGGTGGCGGCTTTGGTGGCACCATCCAGGCCTTCGTGCCGCTCGATCTGGTCGACACCTTCATTGCCAAGATGAACGGCTGGCTGGGCGAGGGCTCTGCCCGTCACTACGCCATCTCTGACAAGGGGGCTTACGCGGCATGGCTGTAATGACTGACGTGCGCGAGGCCGCGCAGAACCTGATCGAGTACGCTATCCACCGGTCGATGATCGGCCAGGACGACCGCATCTGGGCATACAACACCATTCTGGAGTGCATCGGTGCTACGGGCCCGGCGCTTGACATGGCCTGGGCACTCCAGGTTGAGAAACTCTCACTTTTGCACCCCGATACCCTGCCCGACTTTGACCTTGAAGGCACGCTTGCCTCGCTTTCCGAGGCTGCCGTTGCCAACGGCGCCGCCGAGGACACGGCGTCGGGCCGCGACCGCATCGCCATGCGCATCATGGGCGCGCTCATGCCGAGGCCTTCGGTTGTAAACGAAGAGTTCAACGGACGTATGGGCGTCAACGAGCCTCGCGCCGCAACCGACTGGTTCTACGGCCTGTGCTGCGACGCCGGCTACGTGCGCCGTGCCGCCATCGCGCGCAACATCAAATGGAGCACCCCAACCAACTGGGGCGATCTTGAGATCACTATCAACCTGTCCAAGCCTGAGAAGGACCCGCGCGATATCGCCGCGGCAGGCGCAGCCAGGAACAAGGGCGAGAAGTATCCCGCCTGCCAGCTCTGCATCGAAAACGAGGGCTATCCCGGACGCTCCGCCGCAGCCGACGGCGGCGCTCACCCCGCCCGCCAGAATCTGCGCGTTATCCCCATCCAGCTCGACGACGAGCGCTGGGGCTTCCAGTACAGCCCGTACGCGTACTTTAACGAGCACTGCATTGCCATGAGCTCCGAGCATCGCCCGATGCACGTCGACCGTAAGGGTCTGACCTGCCTGCTCGATTTTGTGGACCTGTTCCCGCATTACTTCATCGGCTCCAACGCCGACCTGCCTATCGTGGGCGGCTCAATTCTGTCGCACGACCACTTCCAGGGCGGCGCGCACAAGTTCCCCATGATGCATGCCACCGAGGTTTCGCAGTTTAGCGTGCCTGGCTTTGACCAGGTCAGCGGTACTGTGCTGCAGTGGCCACTTTCGGTGCTGCGCCTGCGCTCGCACGACCGTGCTCAGCTGCTCGATGCCGCCGAGAAGATTATCCTCGCCTGGCGCGAGTGGACCGATGAGTCCGCGGGCGTCATCGCGCACACAGCCGATGGCGTGGCCCACAACACCGTGACGCCCGTCATCCGCCGCATCGACTCCCGCGGCAATGCCGGCGGCGAAATCTACGAGGCCTACCTGGCGCTTCGCTGCAACATCACGACCGACGAGCATCCGCTGGGCGTGTTCCACCCGCATGCCGAGTATCACCACATTAAGAAGGAGAACATCGGCCTGATCGAGGTCATGGGCCTGGCCATTCTGCCGCCGCGCCTGGTTCCCGAGCTCGGTGCTGTCCGCGAGCACCTGCTGGCGGCCAAGGCCGATGCCAGCTACGATCTCGCCGCCGCGCTCGAGGGCGATGATCTTTGCCGCAGCCACGCCACATGGGCCGAGGACGTTTTTGCCCGCCGCGCCGACGAGCTTACGGCGGACAACGCCATCGATATCCTGCACGAGGAGGTCGGCGTGGTGTTTGGCCACGTGCTCGACAACGCCGGCGTCTTTAAGTGGGACAAAGCCGGCCGCGCCGCCCAGCAGCGCTTTATCGACTCGCTGTAATAATCCCTTGGGGACGGAGGAAAACGAATCATTTCGTCTTCAAGACAACGGCGCCCGCCGGCAACATCGCC
>NZ_QROQ01000027.1:5667-28970 GCF_003475115.1 Collinsella sp. AF37-9
GGCGGGCGCCATTTTTGCGTGTAGTCATTGGGGACGTTCTTAAACGACTAGTCATTAAAGAACGTCCCCAATGACTACCCCAAGGAATGTCCCAGACTGCCGGCAGAAAAGGAACGTCCCTAACTGCCGCATCCGGAGCAAGACAACGCCGCAGGTAGAGGACGGACAGCGAGCGGGCCGCATTTGAGACAAGGTGACGCGAAACGAAAGGGCGCTGACCTTCTGGTCGCGCCCTTGAAGTTGAACGTCAGATTGTCCAAATGCGGCCCGCGCAGCGTCGACCGGTCCGCCGTTCGGTAGAACGGCGGAACCAATAGGTTTGGTAAAACCGCGTAACCCTAAAGCTCCGTTACTTCAACGTTGTTGTAGATCTCTTCCCAGCGGTCCATGACCAGGTGGCCGGTCTTGGGATCCATGGCGTTGAGCTTGCCGCAGGTATTGGCGGTCTTGAGCACCGTGACGTCGTCGGCACCAGCAGCAATGGCATGCGCAAAACCGGCGATGGTCGAGTCACCGGAACCCGTCGCGTTCACAGCCGCAATCGCGGGCGTCTTGGCGCGGAACGCGCGGCCCTCATGGAAGCCCACCGAACCGGCAGCGCCCATCGAAACGACAACCCAGGGGATACCGGCAAAACGGTCATCGGCGGCAAGCGCCTCGCGCAGGGCATCGACATCATCGGTCGTAAAGGACGTACCCAGCAGGCCGTTAATCTCGGTCAGATTGGGCTTTACGAGCTCAGGCTTTGCGTCGGACTCCAACGCGGCCTCAAGCGAAGCGCCCGAAGTGTCGAGCAGAACCTTAGCGCCCGCGCCCTCGGCATTCTTTACGAGCTCGGCGTAGTAGCCGGCGTCCACGCCACGCGGCAGCGAGCCCGAAAGCGTCACAACGTCCGCCTTGGCGGCAAGCTCGGCGAACTTGGCCGTAAAGGCCTCGAGCTCGGCCGGGGCGATCTGCGGGCCGCTCTCCAGCAGCTCCGTCTGATTACCCTCGTGCAGAATATTCAGGCAAATGCGCGTCTCACCGGCAATGGGCACAAAGTCGTTCTTGACGCCGTCGGCATCCATAAGCTCAGCCATATAGGCACCCATGTGGCCGCCGAGCAGACCGGTCGCGAGCACATCGTCGCCCAACTGCAGCAGCACGCGGCTCACGTTGAGGCCCTTGCCGCCAGCGGTCTTTTCGGGCGTGACGCGGTTAACGTCGTCAATGACCAGCTTGTCGAGCTGATAGCGCGTATCAATCGACGGGTTCATGGTAACGGTCAGAATCATGTTGAACTCCTGTTCCGGGGCGGCATGACCCGCCCCAAACATACGATAACTCGTTAAAGGATCTCGATCTCAAAGCCGCGGGTGACGGTCTCCCCCGGCTTGGCAACCAGGCAGCCACGCTTGTGCTCCAGAATATCGTCCTCGTCGGAGCAGGTGGACAGGCCGCCCCACGGTTCAACAGCCACAAAGTCGCCCTCGGGCTTGCTCCACACAATCAGGTACGGCATATCGGGGAACGTCAGGCGCACGCCCTTGTCCTCGGTTTTCTTGGTCAGCGTAACCACGCGGCTCTCGAGCACGTCAAAGATGGTCTCCGCGAAGTCAAAGAGTTCGTGGGTCAGCGGCAGGTTCTGGTCGATCATAGGGTTCTTGCTGCGATGCTCAACATCAATCAAGCCCGTCGAGGGAACGGCAGTACAGAGCTCGGCGGCCTCACGCTGCTCAAAACGGAGCTCGTAATCGTCATAGGACTCGCCCTCGTCGAGCGGGCACTTAAAGCCGGGGTGACCACCCACAAAGAATGGCATATCCTCGGTGCCCTCATTGGTCACCTCGTACGACACGGCCACCTTTTCCGAATCGATCGTGTAGCGAGCAACGATCTTAAACGGATACGGGTACTGCTCAAGCAACTCGGCATGGTCGGCAGAGCTTAGGCTCAGCGCAACCATGTTGTCGCTCTGCTCCTCGAGCTTCCACTCCTGCTTGCGGGCAAAGCCGTGGCGGGCAAGCTTGACCTCGCGGCCACCCATGGTCATCGCGCGGCCATCACGAAGGCCGCCGCAAATCGGAAAGCAAATGGGTGCCTGGCCCGACCACACCGCCGGATCGCCCTGCCACAGATACTCACGACCGTTGGCCGCAATAGAAGTGAACGATCCGCCAGCCGTGCTCAGTGCCACACGAATAGAACCGTTATCAAGAACAAACTCCATAGGAGCCTTCCCTTTCGTACGCCAGCCCGCCGAGTCAGTGGGGCTGATAGAAAACCGGCCCGCGCCCCCTCACAGAAACGCGAGCCGTCAATTGAAAAGCTGCAGAATACCGGGTCCCGCCAAAACGAAGCCCACAAGCTCAGCAAGCAAACGTGTTATCGGAGCAGCTTACTGAACCAGAAAGCTTCGCAACAACAGCGGTAACCCCACAGGTACCCCCAACGTCAGCGAGAAGTCAGCTGGCGAGGCAAGGTGCCGTGAAGCGAGGCGGCATTGACCTTCTGGTCATGCCGCCGAAGCTGAACGGCAGATTGCCCGCCAGATGGCTTCGCAGCGTCGACCGGTCCGGCGTTTGTTAAAACGCCGGAACCCCCTTAGTCGTGGTATTCGCCGCGGTCCCACTTCTCGAGGAACTCGTCAAAGAAGTGCGGGTCAGCCTGAGCCTCGGCGTCGGCCTTGTTGCAGGCGTCGATCTTGGCGATCAGGGCGTCGTGCTCGGGAGTCTTCTCGTAGGGCTCCTCAAGGAAGGCAAGCATGATGTCGGCCATCAGGAACTCGCCGGTGATCTTGCCGCCAAAGCCCACGATATTCGCGTTGAGCTCGCGGCGGGCATACAGGGCAGAGGTCATGTCGCGGACCAGGGCGCAGCGAGCGCCGGGAACCTTGTTGACGGCGTTGGTGATGCCGATGCCGGTGCCGCACAGGGCCACGCCAAAGTCGGCCTTGCCGCTGGCAACAGCCTCGCCCACGGCCTTACCGTAGATGGGATAGTGCGTACGGGTGTGGCTGTAGGTGCCGCAGTCGAGCACCTTGTAGCCAGCCTGCTCCAGGCGGTCGGCCAGATAGATCTTCTCGTCCGTAACGATATGGTCGCAACCGATTGCGATGGTCTTCTTCATCAGAACGTCCTTTCGTCTGAATTCACAAGTTGAGGTAGAAGTTCGAGTTCTCGGTGGCTCTCGTTAGGCCATCTTGTTGAGCATGTCGACACGGATCTGGTGACGGCCGCCGGCGTACTGGGCGCGCAGGAACTCGCGGGCGATCTTCTTGGCGACCTCGGTGCCCACAACGCCCGGGCCCATGGTGACCATGCGCGAGCCGTTGTGCTCGCGGGTCATGTAGGCGGAACGCTCGTCGGAAATGTTGGCGACGACCATGCCCTTGATCTTGACGGCGGCCATATAGGAGCCGACGCCGTACTTATCGAATGCGAAGCCCTGGGAATCCTTGTGCTCCAGCAGGTCCTTGGCAACGGCGGTCGCGGAATCGACAAAGTCCGCGGCAGGGGTCTCGGAATAGTCGACGACCTCGTGACCGTCGGCGATGAGCATCTCCTTGATGGACTCCTTCATCGACATACCGTCGGCATCGGAAGCGATTACAACCCTCATGACATCCTCCTTGAGAGATACGCAGGTGCGTAGTTTCTGTTTGGAAGTGTTGAATCGCGTTCAGGTCCGGGCATCTGAATGTGCGGTTCTTCACTGTTCATGTTTATTTGAACACATTCGAACATCGACTGCAACAACTATTTGTTTATCTTTGTTCTTTTTTGAACAAATACCGTTCACGGATGGTTGCCGACCGTTTGGACCCGGTGCGGACGTAGCGACCATGTGTTCAACAAACAAAAGGGCGACCGAGAACGTGTCTCGGCCGCCCTTCGGCGGTATTTCCCGGTATATACAGCTGTTTTAGCTACTCAGACCGTCCGCTCCTCTTGGCATGTTTGGACGGAGCGCTCAGAAAGCGACCCGTCAAATAGTTCGCCGGGCCGGAGATATCGATCCCCAGCAACACGTGTCCTAGCCATAGGAACGCCGCGAGCACCAGAAGTGGAATCACGCACGAGGTCACGATCATCACGATGACACCTTCGATCAGATCGGTCACCTGCTGCACAATTTCATCGGTCATCTGCTTGGCACCGCTGGTCACCGATGTGACGAGACCCGAGGCGCCGTCGGCAAGCTGCTCAAGCACATTCTTGGACTCTGTGGACTCGGTCTTTTTCTTGCTTGCTTTGGAGCTGTCGCCATCTGCCACACCCGCAGCGTCGGCCGCCTTTTGCTCGGCTTGCTCGATGCTCACTCGATACGTTTCGTCGACCTTTTGCGACACCCATACGCTTGCAGGCACCAAGGCCATTCCGATCATGGCGACCACCAGCACGCGAGTCGCCACGCGGCGCAGGACGGCGCTCGTGCTCCAGCGCCCGTGAATGCCAAGCGACACCGCAAAGAGCACCAACGCAAACGGGATTAAGATGCCCAAACCAACCGACCACAAAATAGTCAGCAGATATTTCTCGAGGTAGAGCACGGCAAGCACGATGCCCAAGTTGCCCGAAAGCTGTGCGAGCTGCTCAGCGACCGGCGTACCCGTATCACCAGGCAGCGCGGTAATGCCCGCAGATAGAGCAACGCATGAAGCCGTGAGCGCCAGTACGTTACCTTTCTTTTGATCGATAACCTCGATGGTGGAGTCCCAAGTTTTGGTATCGGCGAAATGCGGACGAGTTACAAAGCCCGACAGCAGCGCCAGTACCACGAGCACAACGATAAAGCCAATCTGCAGCTTTTTGTTTGCGCACACGACGTCGGACAGGCTAGGCTGCAGCTCGGTTACCGTCGTGTGCTCGGTTATCTGGACAGGACGCCCATGAGCCATCTCATGCGCATCTCTTTTTTGTATTGACCCGTTATCCGGCATTTGGATACCTCCTCATTCCGGCGTCTAATGCGAAAGGAAGTATACCCATCGAGCAAAAATCGAACGGGAGGACGAACGGAGCGCACCAAGACTGTCCCCAATGCCTAGTCGTTTAAGAACGTCCCCAATGACTATTTCGGGATGAGCTGCGGTGGAATAGGGATTGTTTTGCGCCCGCTGGCCCCTATTCAGTCCCTATTTCACCGCAACTTGGAGGAGGACAGAAAAAGCCCTGCCGTGGGTAGCGGCAGGGTTTTTGGAAGGGGACTTGGTTGTGAGAGCTCGTTAGGCGAGCTTAGCCTCGAGTGCGGCGATGCGCTTATAGGCATCGATGGTAAAGCGGGTCTGCTTCTCCAGGATCATGGTGGTCATGAGAGTATCCTGAGCGTGAGCCATAATGAAGGTCATCTCCATCTCGCCGCCGCCGGCCTCCTGCGAAAGCAGCTTGGTCTGCGTATCGTGGGCGCCGATAAGTGCATCGCTGGCATCCTTGTGCAGCTGTTCGGCCTTCTCAAAATCACCCTCGCGAGCAGCATCGAGTGCTGCAAGCAGATCGGTCTGGGCGTCACCTGCGTATGCGACAATCTCGAATCCAACCATCGAGATTTCTTCTTTGGTTGCCATATTGCGTTCCTTTCACATATGAACCAATGGAGAGCATCGCGTCCGGGCATACGCGCTGCGTTCTGTATAGCAGAAACATTATCATTCAAACAAAAAAGAACAGCGCAAAACGTAATTTCGAGCTATGAACGGTCAATTTTCGCCCGTGAACGGTTTTTAAACCAATCTGAACAATATCGAACACAGTTAGCGGCAACCCAAACAGGACCGCACCCTAACGCAAATCGCGCACCGTATCGCCCTCTACGAGCACACCGGGGATCAGCATGTGCTCCACGCCAGACGCACCCCCCTCGGCGCCGGCGATCTTGTCGACCGCCCACATGCCGACGCGCTTGTTGTCAAAACGCACCGTGGTCAGGCGACGATCGGGCACGATATCGCCCAGGCTGTCATCAACACCCGCCACGCTCACGTCCTCGGGCACGCGCTTTCCGCGCGATTCGAGCCCGCGAATGCAGCCGTAGGCCATGGCGTCGTTGGAAGCATAAATGGCCGTACAGGTCGGATCGTCCGCCAGAGCCTGACCGGCGGCATATCCGCTCTGTGCCGTCCAATCGCCACGGACGAGTCGCGGCGGCTCAATACCATGCGCACGCAATGTCTCGCGCCAGCCCTCCTCGCGCTGCATGCCCGAAAGCGAGCGCTCGGGACACGAGATAAAGTGCACGGTCTTGTGCCCCTGCTCCAACAAGTACTCGACCACCTGGCGCGAGCAATCGAACTGGTCGTTATCGACCGTCGAGCACAGCGGGTGCTCCAGCATAGTAACGAGCACCGTCTGCATACCGGGCAGCGGCTCGAAGGAGCCAAAGTCCGCCGGCATGCGGTTCATGATCACAACCATGCCATCCACCGGCAGCGCGCTCATGCGCGACGATGCACTCTCGAGGGTATACGGATGCCCGTCTACTTTAGTGAGGGTGATGGCATAGCCATGTTTGTCGGCCGCAGCGGCAAAGCCCTCCATACGGTCGAGGTTGCCGGTGCCGGTAATGTTGAACATGGCGACGCCGACGGTCTTAAACTTGCCGCGACGCAGCGAACGGCCGGCAAAGTTTGGACGATACCCCAGCTCGCGCATGGCGGCACGCACGCGCTCCTTGGTCTCGGGGCGCACGCTGGGCGAATCGTGCACGGTGCGCGAGACCGTCTGCTCCGAGACGCCCGCGAGACGCGCCACATCCTTAACGGATACCGATTTTTTAACAGCGGCCATAGGTCGATCTTTCTATGTCAACGATGCCATTGGTGACACCCTACGCAGTCATTTTTAACGCCTTCAAGTATATCCAACGCCTCCCCCACCATACGCTCACCACCCAAAACCTACCGTTCACCGACATTTTTGCTTCCCCGAACAGCTTTTGTCGACCAAATGTTAACGTTGCCATTGTGCAAACACAGAGCCACCGGGCGGCTCAAACGTTTACGCGCAAGGAATCGACGGTCCACAGGCACAGGGGCCATCGGTTCGCGTCTTATTTTGTGTCGCAAAATGGCAACGTCAACATTTTGGCAACCAAACGTCAAAAGCTACCATCGTTGCCAACCCACCGACTCTTAGGAGCTTTGCATGGAGCAACTCATCGCCATCATCGAAAAGGGGCAGCCCTTTTTCAACGCGATCGCCCGCAACAAGTACCTCAAGGCGATCCGCGACGGTTTTATCTCCGTCATCCCCATCATCATCTTCTCGTCCATCTTCTGCCTGGTAGCCTCGGTTCCCAATATCTGGGGTTTCTACTGGCCCGATGACATCAACAACGCCCTATGGAAGTGCTACAACTACTCCATGGGCATCCTGGCCATCGCCTGTGCCGCCACCACGGCCAAGCACTTCGCCGACGCTCAGAACCGCGATCTGCCCAAGAACAACCAGATCAACTTCATCTCGTGCATGTGCGCGGCCATCATCGGCTTCTTGCTCCTTTCGAGCGACACGATCGCCACGGACGCTGCCAGCGGCTTCAACACCACCTACCTTGGTTCCAAAGGCCTGCTGACCGCCTTTATCGCTGCGTTTGTGACCGGCATCATCTACAAGTTCTTCATTAAGCGCAACATCACCGTCAAGATGCCCGAGCAGGTTCCGCCCAACATCTCGCAGACCTTTAAGGACATCATCCCCTTCTCCGTCTGCATCACCGTCTTTTGGGTCTTTGACATCGCCTTCCGCGCTGCTTTTGGCTTCTGCTTTGCCCAGGGCGTCATCCAGGTGTTCCAGCCCCTGTTCACCGCTGCCGACGGCTACATCGGCCTCGCTGTGATCTACGGCGCTATGAGCCTCTTCTGGTTCGTGGGCGTCCACGGCCCCTCGATCGTCGAGCCCGCCATCGCCGCCGCCCTCGTTGCCAACATGACCGACAACCTGGCTGCGTTCCAGGCCGGCCAGCACGCTTCCGCTGTCCTGACCCAGGGTGCCCAGTACTTCGTCGTCTGCATGGGCGGCACCGGCGCCACGCTCGTCCTGGTCTTTATGTTCTGCTTCCTGGCCAAGTCTCAGGAGATGCGCGCCGTCGGTAAGGCCGCCATCGTCCCCGTCTGCTTTGCCGTCAACGAGCCGCTGCTGTTCGCCGCGCCCATCGTGCTCAACCCCGTCTTCTTTGTCCCGTTTGTCTTTGCCCCGATCGCCAACATCTGGATCCTCAAGATCTTTATCGACTTCTTGGGCATGAACGGCTTTATGTACACCCTGCCTTGGACCGTCCCCGGCCCCATCGGCACCATCATGGGCCTGGGCTTCCAGCCGCTCGCTTTTGTGATGCTCGCCCTTATCCTGGTCGTCGACTTCGTTCTGTACTACCCGTTCTTCCGTGCCTATGACGCCCAGAAGTGCGCCGAGGAGGCCGAGATCTCCCAGGAGGAGCTCGCCGCCAAGAACGCCGAGAAGGCCGCCAAGCTCAACGATGCCTTCCAGGGCAAGGCTGACGCCAAGAGCGTTGCCGCCGGCGCTGCTGCCGAGGCCGTGAAGGCCGACTCCCCCGCCGCTTCCGCAGCACCCGCTGCCGAGACAACGACCGCCAGCGACCTCAACGGCAAGCGCGTGCTCGTGCTCTGCCAGGGCGGCGGAACCTCGGGCCTGCTCGCCAGCGCGCTGGCCAAGGCCGCCAAGGAGCGCGGCATTAACCTCGAGACCGCTGCCGAGGCCTATGGCAACCACGTGGACATGCTCCCCGACTTTGACCTGGTCGTCCTGGCCCCGCAGGCCGCAAGCTACCTGGCCGACCTGCAGAAGGACTGTGAGCGCGTGGGCAACAAGTGCGTCGCCTGCCGTGGCAAGCAGTACATCGAGCTCTCCCAGAACGGCGACAAGTCTCTCGCCTTCGTGAGTGAGCAACTTTCGAAGTAAGTAACGCCCAGGGCCAGCCGACCATCCAAGACCGGCTGGCCCTTCGATTTAGACGATTGGATCATCATGTCCGTTAATCCTGCTAGCGTCACCAACCCGCCCGCGCAGTTTCCCGAGGACTTTGTCTTTGGCGGCGCCACCGCTGCCTACCAGGTAGAGGGCGAGACCCGCACTCACGGTAAGGGCAAGGTTGCCTGGGACGACTTTCTGGAGGCCCAGGGGCGCTTCTCCCCCGATCCCGCTTCGGACTTCTACAACCAGTACCCTGTCGACCTGGAGCTGTGCGAGGAGTTCGGCATCAACGGCATTCGCCTCTCCATCGCCTGGAGCCGCATCTTCCCCAACGGCACCGGCGAAATCAACCCCGAGGGCGTCCAGTTCTACCACGATCTCTTCGCCGAGTGCCACAAGCACCACGTTGAGCCGTTCGTCACGCTGCATCACTTTGACACGCCGCTTCCCCTCTTTGAGAAGGGCGACTTCCTCAACCGCGAGACCATCGACGCCTTTGTGGACTTTGCCACCTTCTGCTTTAAGGAGTACGCCGACCAGGTGACCTACTGGTTCACCTTTAACGAGATCTGGGCCGACGCCTCCAACACCTACATCGAGGGCACCTTCCCCGGTGGCGTCAAGGCGCATCTGGCCGAGGCCTTCCAGTGCGAGCACAACATGATGCTCGCCCACGCCAAGGCCGTGCTGGCCTTCCACAACGGCGGCTTTAAGGGCAAAATCGGCGTCATCCAGTCGCTGGAGTTTAAGTACCCGCTCAACGAGAACGACCCCGCCGACATCAAAGCCGCCAACAACGAGCACGTGCTGCAAAACCAGTTTTTGCTCGACGCGACGTTCCGCGGCGAGTATGCCCCCGACACCCTCGAGTGCGCCAACCGCCTGGCTGCCGTCTCGGGCGGCACCATCGAGATCTTGGACGAGGACCTCGAGATTATGCGCGAGGCAGCGCTCCACAACGACTACCTGGGCGTTAACAACTATCAGTGCCGTTTTTTGAAGGCTTACGATGGCGAGAACGACCTGCACCACAACGGTACGGGCGAGAAGGGCACCGGTCGCTGGCGCGTCAAGGGCATTGGCGAGCATGTGAACAAGCCCGGCATCCCCACCACCGACTGGGACTGGATCATCTATCCCGAGGGTCTGTTCGATCTGCTCGTCTACATTAAGCAGCGCTACCCCAACTACAAGCAGGTCTTCATCACCGAGAACGGCATGGGCTACAAGGACCCCTACAAGAACGGTTTTGTGGACGACCAGCCGCGCATCGACTACATCGAGCAGCACCTGCGTTGGCTGCTCAAGGCCATGGAGGTGGGCGTCAACGTGGGCGGCTACTTCCTGTGGAGCCTGCAGGATCAATTCTCCTGGACCAATGGCTACAACAAGCGTTACGGCTTCTTTTACGTTGACTTTGAAACCCAGAAGCGCACGCCCAAGGCAAGCGCCTACTGGTACAAGCACGTGGCGCAGACCCGTCGTCTGGACTAGTGGCTGGCGGGGTTGCCCGCTCACACAACCTGTCCCCATTTCTCAGCCGGGGGCGGCACGTCACACGGCGCGCCGCCCCCGGTCTTTTTGTTTTTTGGCTGGTCGGGAGCCGTTTGTCTCGATCTGTAACATCTAGCCGAGTTTTTTGGTCCTAGCTGTTACAGATTGAGACGAACAGGATTGCTCTTTCCGAAGAATCTAAATCTGTAACACGTAGCCCGCTTTTGACCGTCTACCTGTTACAAATCGAGACAAACGGAGTAGGACCTAACCCCGTATGTCCCTAACAGTCGAGCGTTCGACCAGCGTACTCGGCACATGAATCGCCTCGATAGACGAGCTCTCTCCAATCGCCGCCTCAAACGCAAGCTTACCGACACCGCGCAAATCAAATCGCAGCGTCGTCAGCCGATTGTGAGGAACAAGTCCCTCGAGTGCGTCGTCGATACCAACCACGCTCACGTCGTCGGGCACGGACAGGCCCGCGTTCTCGAACGCGGCGATAACGCCCAGCGCCATCTGGTCATTTGCCGCAAGCACGGCAGTCGGCGCCTGCGACCCGCCGGCAAGCACCTCGGCCGCAATCCGCTCGCCCATGGCGTACCCACTGTCCGCACTCCAATCGCCACGCAGCATCGGAGCGGCATCGACATGAGCACGACCCAGCGTATCGCGCCAACCGGCCTCACGAAAACGCGAGGAAATCGAGTTTTCCGGACCCGCCACAAACCGCATATTCGAGTGACCATGTTCCAGCAGATAATTGGTCAACAGCTCGCACGAACCATACTGGTCGGAGTCGATCGTCGTGCAGCGCGGATGCGCATACATGGACAGGATGACCGTTCGCACTCCCGGCTGGGGAACAAACTCCTCAAAATCGGGAGCCATGCGGTTCATGTTGAGAATCATGCCGTCGACGGGTCGCTCGACCATGCGGCGCGAGGCATCGGCAAGTGTATAGGGCTTGTCGCCGCCCATCTCGATCATAGTGACGGCAAAATCGTGCTCGCGCGCCGCTTGCATGATACCCTCGAGCGTCGCCAGGTTACCGACACGTGTGATGTTGTACATGCACAGGCCAATAGAACGATACGACCCGCCGCGCAACGCCGCTCCAGCAAAATTGGGACGAAAGCCCAGCTCTTCCATGGCGGCCAGCACACGCTTGCGCGTCTTTTCCGTCACGTTGGGCATACCGTTGACCACGCGAGACACAGTCTGGCGGCTCACGCCAGCGAGCGCCGCAACCTCTGCCGCGCTCGCCGAATGACCATTCCTTGTCTGCTGAGCCATGCCTTCCACGCTAACCTGCTTCCCAACTATTCCCCGCGCCCATGGCGCATCGTACATACATTGATAACGTGCTCATGATACCCGAGCCATATACCACAACATGAAAACTTCTGTCAATCAAAACCGCTTACCGAACAAATACAACCGTTCGCGGCTGTTTGAAGTTGTTTTGTTTCTATACATCCCAGCCGGATGTTAACGTGCTCATTGTCAAATGTTCACGTGCTCATTTTGGTTCTAATCATTTTAAGGTAGTGTTTATCGGGCTTTTTCACCGCTGAACGCTAACCAGGGAGCCTCCTGAGCGCAAACGCACAATATCGAACAGCGAGACGAGAGGGTGTATGCATATGTCTTTGCTAAACCGCGTACAGCAGCTGCCGAAGGGCTTTGTTTGGGGCGCCGCAACCGCCGCGTACCAAACGGAAGGTTCCACGAAGGTGGCAGGCAAGGGTAAGACCATGTGGGACGATTACCTTGTCGCCCAGGGTCGCTTTTTGCCCGACCCGGCCAGTGATTTCTACAACCGCTACGAGGAGGATATCCGCCTTTCTGCCGAGCATGGACTCAACGCCATTCGTGTGTCCATCGCCTGGACCCGCATCTTCCCCAACGGCGACGATGCCGAACCCCTCGCCGAGGGCGTTAAGCACTACCACGAGCTGTTCGCCTGCTGCAAAAAGTATGGCGTCGAGCCCTATGTGTCCCTGCATCACTTTGACTCCCCCGCCGCCCTGTTCAACCAGGGCGACTGGCTCAACCGCAAGACCGTCGACGCCTATGTGCGCTATGCCGAGTTCTGCTTCCGCGAGTTCCGCGAGGTCAAGAATTGGTTCACCATCAACGAGCTCATCAGCCTCTCGCACTCCCAATACATCCAAGGCAACTTCCCGCCCAACCATCACTTTGATGTGACGAGCGGCATCCAGAGCCAGCACAACGAGCTCGTTGCCCACGCCCGCGCCGTCAACCTGTATAAGGATCTTGACGAGACCGAGCACCTGGGCGGCCGCATTGGCATGGTCAACGTCCTGACGCCGGCATATCCTGCCACCGACTCGCCCGCCGACCAGCACGCCGCCGACCTGTACAACGCCTTCTACACCGACTTCATCATGGACGGCGCCTTCCTGGGCCACTACTCCGCGCGCACCCTCTCACTCATCAACGAGATTCTGCGTGCCAACAACGCCACGCTTACGGTTGAGGACAGCGACATGGAGGAGCTCGCCAAGGCGGCGCCCCGCAACGATATGTTCGGCCTCAACTACTATCAGTCGGCGTTTATCGCCGCCTACGATGGCGAGTCCACCAACAGCTTTAACGGCACCGGAGACAAGGGCACCTCGTGCTTTAAGTTTAAGGGCGTCGGGCAGCAGGTCGATATGCCGGGTATCCCCACCACCGACTGGGATTGGCTCATCTACCCGCAAGGCCTCTACGACACGCTCAAGCACATCAGCGCCACCTATCCCAACCTCCCCGTCATCTATATCACCGAAAACGGCCTGGGCCACAAGGACCCCGAGCCCGACGCAAACGGCATCGTCGCCGATCCCGAGCGCATCGACTTTGTCGACCAGCACATGGAGAAGGTGCTCCAGGCGCGCGCCGAGGGCGTCGACGTCCAGGGCTACTTTATCTGGAGCCTGCAGGACCAGTTCTCGTGGGCCAATGGCTATAACAAGCGCTACGGCCTGTTCTACATCGACTTCGACACGCAAAAACGCTACATCAAGCAGTCGGCACTCTGGTACAAGGAGCTCGCCGACACTATGGCGGACGCGCAGTAGCGCATCGCCTCGCTTTCCCCCGAGAAGGGAGCGGCCCTATGCGATACAAACCCAGCCGCTCCCCTCTCTCCCCCTGGGACCGACCCCGCCTGCACCCGGGCTTTTAGCAAGCGGGAGACCATATAGGTTTTCAACGTCCATGCCATTAAGATTTCATGCAAAGAGGAGCGTGAACTATGGAATCGATCGTTAAGTTCTTGGAGAAAGGTCAGCCGTACTTCGACAAGGTCTCTAAGAACATCTACCTTCAGGCCATTAAAGACGGCTTTTTGGCAGCAATGCCCATCATCCTGTCTTCTTCTGTCTTCCTGCTTATTTCGACCCTGCCGGGCGTTGTCGCCACGGTCGGCGGCTTTACGCTGCCCGACTGGTGGAACGTCGACGTCGTGAACTTCTGCAACAAGGTTTACAACTTCACGATGGGCGTCGTGGGCATCATGGTCGCCGGCACCACCGCAAGCGCGCTGACCGGCTCCAAGAACCGCCGCATGCCTGCCGGCAAGGCCATCAACGCCACGAGCACCATGGTCGCCGCCATGTGCGCTATGCTCATCTTGGCCGTTACCCAGACGAGTGCCAAGATCGACGGTGCCGATGTCTCGGTGTTCTTTACCGACAACATGGGCACCAAGGGCCTACTGAGCTCCTTTGTCGCCGCATTTGCCACGGTCAACATCTATGCCTTCTGCATTAAGCGAGACATCACCATCAAGCTGCCCAAAGAAGTCCCCGGCGCCATCGCCCAGAACTTCCGCGACATCTTCGCCTTCAGCTTCTCCATCCTGTTTGTCGCCGTCATCGACGTTATCTGCCGCACCTGCTTGGCCGTCCCGTTTGCCAACGTCATCTCCACGCTGGTGAGCCCGCTGTTCGCCGCTGCCGATTCCTACGCCGGCCTCGCCCTCATCTGGTTCATGATCCCGCTGTTCTGGTTCATGGGCATCCACGGCCCCTCGGTCGTTAAGCCTGCCCTCAACGCCGCGCTGTTTGGCAACATCACCACCAACCTCGCCACGCTGCAGGCCGGCGGTCACCCCGCCCTCGCCCTGACCGAGAACTTCGGTAACTACATCGGCGAACTCGGCGGCACCGGCGCCACGTTCATTGTCCCGATCATCTTCCTGCTCTTTATGCGCTCCAAGCAGCTCAAGGCCGTCGGCAAAGCCTCTGTCGTACCCGTGATGTTCGCCGTCAACGAACCGCTGCTGTTCGCCGCGCCCATCATCCTCAACCCGTACTTCCTGATCCCGTTCCTGTTTGCCCCCGTGGCCAACGTCCTCATTGGTAAGTTCTTCATCGACTTTTTGGGCATGAACGGCTTTATCTATGCCATGCCGTGGGCACTCCCCGGACCGATCGGCACCTTCATCGACACCA
This sequence comes from Collinsella sp. AF37-9, assembly GCF_003475115.1. NCBI lineage: Bacteria > Bacillati > Actinomycetota > Coriobacteriia > Coriobacteriales > Coriobacteriaceae > Collinsella > Collinsella sp. AF37-9. The sequence goes on from NZ_QROQ01000027.1 coordinate 20,537, forward strand.
ACTTCCAGCCGATCTCTCTGGTCCTGGTTGTCGTCCTGCTGGTCGTTGACTTCTTAATCTACTACCCGTTCTGCAAGGCCTACGACAACGTCCTGTGCAAGCAGGAGGCCGAGACCCTGGCCGAAGAAGAGGCCGAGGAGACCAAGGCCGTCAAGACCGCTGCCGCCCCCGCCGTTGAGGCTCCTGTTGTCGAGACCGCTTCTGCCACTGAGGCCTCCGCAGCTCCGTCCGCCCTTAAGGGCAAGGATCTGAGGGTTCTGGTTCTGTGCGCTGGCGCCGGCACCTCTGCACTGCTCGCCAACGCGCTTAAGGAAGGCGCCGACGAGCTGGGCATCGACATTACCGCCAACGCCGGTGCCTACGGCAGCCACTACGCCATCATGGACCAGTACAACGTCATCGTCCTGGCTCCGCAGGTTCGCACCTATTACAACGAGATGAAGGCCGACACCGACCGCCTGGGCATCACGCTGCTGTCGCCCAAGGGCAAACAGTACATCGACCTCACTAAGGACCCCAAGGGTGCCGTCGCCTGGATCGAGGAAAACCTCGAGGCATAAGACGCTGACGCCACCTGCCGCTCGCAGAAAAAAATGGCCCGTGCATCGATGCGTGATGCGCGGGCCATTTTGTTTAGACCGCACCCGTCCTCCTGTTCATCTCAATCTGTAACATCTAGCCGAGTTTTTGGGTCCCAGCTGTTACAGATCGAGATGAACGAGCCGAGCACGTCTATGCCCGCAGATCCTTCACACTGGAGCGCTCGACCAACACGCCCGAGACGAGCGTACGGCTTCTGGAGCTCGGGGCTTCCAGACCGGCGACGACCTCGTTAAGCGCACGGATGCCCAGCTCGCGGTGGCGAAACTTCACCGACGTCAGAATCGAGTTGGGAATCGTCTTATAAAGCTCATCGTCGAAGCCGATCACGGACACGTCGTCGGGCACACTGAGCCCTTTGTCACGTAGAGCCATCATCACGCCGTTTGCCATGCAGTCGTTAGCGGCGAGGACCGCCGTGCAATCGGGTTTATCGGCAAGCACAAGGCCCGCGGCGTAGCCACTATCCGCATTCCAATCGCCTTGTAGAGGCTCAGGCGGCTCAATGCCACGCGCCTCGAGTGCTGCACGCCAACCTTTCATACGGCACTGGCTCGACAGCGACTCTTTCTTACCCGAAACGAAATACACGTTCTTGTGACCATGATTCAAGAAGTACTCGCATGCCATGCGCGCGCCGTCCTCTTGATCGTCACTGACGGTGGAGCAGGTAGGATGCTCCATCGGCGTAATAATCACCGTCTTGAGGTCTTTCGGCGCCTCAAAGGTATCAAAGTCATCGACCATCTGACGCAGGTTGAAAATCATGCCGTCGACGGGAAGCTGCGACATCCTACGTGCCGCTTCGGCAAGGGTCATCTTCTCCCCCGCCCGCTTTTTAATCATCGTGAGCGCAAAGCCTCGCTCTTCGGCGGCATCGGCGATACCGTCAATCATGTCCACGTTGCCGCCCGACAAGTGGAACAGCACCACGCCGATGCACCCGTAACGGCCCAACTTGAGCGAACGCGCGGCAAAGTTGGCTCGAAACCCGAGCGCCTCCATGGCCGAATGAACCTTATCGCGTGTAGACTCGCGCACGCTATCGGGCTCGTTGATCACGCGCGACACCGTCTTGAGAGAAACGCCCGCGGCAACTGCCACATCGTTCATTGAGACATTTTTCTTGTCCATCGTTGCCATTGCTTCTCCAGTCGGTTCCCTATCGATCGTTCTTTGCGTTCTAGCATACACTACCTGCCTGACTGATAAATCAACCGTTTACCGAACAATATCGACCGATCACCCGTATATCCTTGTTGCTCTTCCAAAAATGTCTTACGTTGTCATTAACGAAATGACAACGTTGTCATTTCGCAATGCCTTCCTTAAGCAGGAAGGTTTCCGGGCAGTCCTGACCATCCATCGACGACCAGTTCCATCCACATGCATCGCGCATCAAGTAGCAAAGGAGCTCTATGGACGCCATCGTAAAGATGCTCGAAAAGCATCAACCGTTCTTTGAGAAGATCTCGAGGAACATATACCTCCAGGCCATCAAGGACGGATTCCTTGGGTGCATGCCCATTGTCCTCACCTCTTCGATCTTTCTGCTCATTGCCACCCTTCCCGGCGTAGTCGGCGTCACGCTGCCCCAGCCGCTCATCGACTGGTGCAACAAGCTCTACAACTTCACCATGGGCGTCATGGGCATCATGGTTGCCGGCACCACTGCCAAGAACTTCACGGCTTCCATGAACCGTCGCATGCCCGCCGGCAAAGTGCTCAACGACGGTTCCACCATGGTGGCCGCCCAGTGCAGCATGCTGCTGCTCGCAGTCACGCAGTTCACCACCAAGTTCAACGGCTCCGAGCTTTCGGTCTTCGATTGCACCAGCATGGGCACGCGCGGTCTGTTCTCGGCCTATATCGCCGCGTTCATTACCGTGTGGGTCTATAAGTTCTGCGTCTCGCGCGATCTGACCATTAAGCTGCCTAAGGAGGTCCCGGGCGCCATCGCTCAGAACTTCCGCGACATCATCCCCTTTGGCGGTGCTGTCATCATCTGCGGCATCATCGATGTCGTCGTGCGCAACCTCATGGGCGTTCCGTTCTCCGAGCTGCTTATCAAACTGCTCTCCCCGCTCTTCACCGCTGCAGAAACCTATCCTGGCCTTATCCTTATCCAGGCAGCCACCGCGTTCTTCTGGTTTATCGGCGTCCACGGCCCCTCGATCGTCCAGCCGGGCATCGACCCCATCCGTCTTGCCAACCAGGCCGAGAACCTGCAGGTTCTGCTGGCCGGTGGCCACCCCGCCCACTCCCTCACCTTTAACATGTCGCTCGTGGGTGAGTTCGGCGGCACCGGCGCCACGTTCATCGTGCCGCTTCTGCTGATTCTCTTTATGAAGTCCAAGCAGCTCAAGGCCGTCGGTAAGGCCTCGATTGTTCCTGTTGCCTTCGCCGTCAACGAACCGCTGCTCTTTGGCGCGCCGATGATCCTTAACCCCTACATGCTCATCCCCTTTGTTGCCGCCGGTTGCGTCAACGTGAGTGTTGCCAAGTTCTTTATCGATAACGTGGGCATGAACGGCTTCTCCTTCGTGGTGCCTTGGGCTACCCCTGCCCCCATCGGCATCTTCATCACCACGAACTTCCAGCTTATCGCCCTGGTATTTGTCGCGATTATCATCTTGCTGGACGCCATCATCTACCTGCCGTTCTTGAAGGCATACGATAAGCTGCTCTGCGACCAGGAGGCCGAGCGCGCCGCCGAGCTGGGTCTCGAGTCCGATGGTGCTGCCGCCATCGCCGCCAGCACCTCTGCGCCCGCTGTCGAGCAGACCGCCGCTGTCACCGCTTCCGTCGAGCCGACCGCCGCTGCCGCCGACAGCAAGCCTGTCGCCGATCAGCCCGAGCCCGCCGCCGACGCATCCGCTAAGAAGGACGTCGACGGTCTGAAGGTCCTCGTCCTGTGCGCCGGCGCCGGCACCTCTGCCATGCTCGCCAACGCCATCAAGGAAGGTGCTGCGCAGACCGGAGAGAACATCGCTTCCTCCGCAGGCGCCTATGGTCAGCACACTGCCATCATGGATCAGTACGACGTCATCGTGCTCGCCCCGCAGGTTCGTAGCTACTACAACGACATGAAGGCCGACACCGATCGTCTGGGCATTAAGCTGCTCGCCCCGCGCGGCAAGGAATATATCGACCTTACCCGCGACCCCGCTGGCGCCATCAAGTGGCTCCGCGAGAACCTCGACTAGTTCCTCCCTCTGTTGGTGCCCGGATCCCCCGTTCGGGCACCTCTCCCTATTCGTATCCCACAGAAAGGATGACTCATGACCAACCCCATGCAGTTCCCCGACGGCTTTGTGTTTGGCGGCGCCACCGCCGCTTACCAGGTTGAAGGCGAGACCCGCACACACGGCAAGGGCAAAGTGCCCTGGGACGATTTCCTGGCTGCTCAGGGTCGCTTCTCCCCCGATCCTGCAAGCGACTTCTACAACAAATATCCGGTCGATATCGACTTGTGCCAGCGCTTTGGCATTAACGGCATTCGCGTCTCCATCGCTTGGAGCCGTATCTTCCCCAGTGGCACCGGCGAGATTAACCCCGAGGGCGTCGCTTTCTATCACGAGCTTTTCGCCACCTGCAACAAAGCTGGCGTTATCCCCTATGTCACGCTCGATCACTTTGATACGCCCGAGGCATTCTACCAGGACGACGGCAAGGGATTCCTGACGCGCACGACGATCGATGCCTTTGTCGAGTACGCCAAGTTCTGCTTTGCCGAGTTCACCGAGGTCAAGCACTGGTTCACGTTTAACGAGATTCCCGCAACCGCCGAGGGCAGCTTTATCGTCGGCAACTGGCCGCACGGCGAGAAGTACCGCCTGGACAAGGCCTTCCAGCTCATGCACAACATGATGGTGGCCCACGCCAAGGCTGTCGTCGCCTTCCATGAGGGCGGCTTTGAGGGCGAGATCGGCATTGTCCAGAACCTGGAGCCCAAGTATCCCCTCGACCCCAACAGCGCTACCGACTGCGAGGCCGCCCGCATGGCCGACGTCATCAACAACCGCTGGGTACTCGACGCCACCTTCCGCGGCCACTATGCAGCCGACACCATGGAGGCCGCGACCAAGCTGGCCCATATCGCCGGCGGCGAGCTCGACGTCCGCGACGAGGACATCGCCGCGCTGACCGCCGCGCTCCCCTACAACGATTGCCTGGGCGTCAACACCTACAAGTGCCAGTTCCTGCGTGCCGCCGAGGGCGAAAACGACATCAACCACAATGGCACCGGCGACAAGGGCTCCTCGCGCTGGTTCCTCAAGGGCGTGGGCGAGTCATGCGTGCGCGAAGGCGTACCCACCACCGATTGGGACTGGATTATCTATCCCGAGGGCCTCTACGACCTGCTGCTCCGCATTAAGAACGATTACCCCAACTACAAGAAGATCTACATCACCGAGAACGGCATGGGCTATAAGGACGACTTCGAGGACGGCTTTATCGACGACGCCCCTCGCATCGACTACATGCGCCAGCATCTCGCGTGGATCCTCAAGGCAATCGACGGCGGCGTGAACGTCGACGGCTACTTTGTGTGGTCGCTGCAGGATCAGTTCTCCTGGACCAACGGCTATAACAAACGTTACGGCCTGTTCTACATCGACTTTGAGACCCAGAAGCGCTATCCCAAGGCGAGCGCGTACTGGTACAAGAACGTCGCAGAGACCGGCCTACTCATGGCCTAATTTTCGCCGCATACCCCTTGTCGGCCGCATGCGAATCCCCCACGGGTTCGCATGCGGCCTTTTTTATTTTGGCTCGGTCCGAACAGGCCGTTTGTCTCAATCTGTAACATCTAGCAGGGGTTTTCGGCCCTACCTGTTACAGATCAAGACAAACGAATGGCCCGAACTTGAAGATCTCGATCTGTAACATCTAACCCGGTTCTCTACTCCCAACTGTTACAGATTGAGATAATCCGACGACGCCGACGTTTTAATATACCGTGGTACAATTGTGTCCCAACGCAAAGGAGGTGCCCATGTCCGCTTGTGTGCCCGTCCGTGACATGAAGGACACTGCCACATTCACCGCACTTGTTGAGTCTGAGCGCGACGTTACCGTAACCAAGAACGGCTACGAGGCCATGCACTGCATCAGCAGCGACCAGTATCGCCTCATGCAAGAAGAAATCGCCAAGGCAAAACTGTTGTCTCGTATGATGTTGGCAGAAGACGAAATATCGCAAGGCGACTACAGCGACTACGAATCCTTTGCGGCTTCGATACGAGACAAATATGACCTATAACGTCGTAATCCTCAAAAGCGCGCGATATGAGTACGAGAGTATTGTCGGATACCTTGCTCAAATCCTCAAGAATCCGCGTGCAGCAGGCAATTTTGTCGCTGAGTTTGAATATCAGCTTGATCTGCTTCGCGAGCAGCCGCTTTTACGTCCCCTCTCGCACATGCAAGAGCTGGCGGCACGTAATTACCGATCGTTTCCCGTCAACAACTACGTGTGTCTATACAAGTTTGAGCACGAAACAATCTATATAGCCCACATCTTTCATCAGTCACAGGACTACGCCCGCCTGGTCTAGCCCACAAGCTGAATACTTGGCCCGAGCGCATATAGCATGTCATTTTGCGCGTCATTGTGAAGCGATAATCCCCGCGCCGGCAGAGGACAGAAGTATCGTCTGCAGCGTTAGCTAGCAGATGACCCGCGTGTGTTCCTCGATGGCAGTGCGGTCCTCGGCGGTAATACCCGGCTCGCACACCACGGCGTCCAGGCTGTCCAGGCGGCAGAAGGTGTAGAAGTCGCGCTTGCCGATCTTGCTGGAGTCGGCGATCAGATAGCGCGAGTCAGCCTTGCTAAAGGCGAGCTGCTGGATACGGCCCTCGTCCATGTTGGACGTAGACACGTCGCCATCCAGAATGCCGTTGGCGCCGATAAACGCCGCATCGATGCCCAGCGCACGCAGGGTATCCTCGGCCGTTGGTCCCACAAAAGCGGCGGTGCGGCGACGGTACATACCGCCCACGAGACACAGGTCGCAGTCTTCGCGCGCCTCGAGCAGGTTAAACACCGAAAGCGAATTGGTCACAATGCGCAGGCGGCACGCCGGCAGCATCGAGGCCATCTGCTCAACCGTAGTGCCCGTACCCAAAAAGATGGTCGAGCCCTCCTCGATAAGCTCCACGGCGCGGCGCGCGATCTGCAGCTTTTCCTCGGCATGCTTGGTGCGCTTTTCGCTGTGCGAATACTCATGGCGTAGCATAGCGTGGGGACGGCCCTGTGCACTGCGGGCTCCGCCGTGCACGCGCTCAATCTCGCCCAGGCTCGCAAGTTCCTCAAGGTCGCGGCGGATCGTCATGTCCGAGACGCCTAACGCATCTGAGATCTCCTTAACCGAGACCGTGCCCTGCTCTTCGAGCAGCTGACGAACCCTATCCTGTCGCTCTGCCTTAATCACGATGAATCCTCGCCGTTCTTTGCGCACATATCATTCAAACAGTAACGAACAAATTGTATCAGACTCGTGCGCGTCAAAAATGAACGCCCGCACAGCTCCAATCATCACTTTTTTGAGAAAAATACCCCCAGCTTTAGTGGGGTGTAGTGATAATCTCGCCTGTTCGCGCTACAGTTTGTCGGAATACCTCGATGTTAGGAACCAAATGATCACTTCCGAGCTTTTCGGCACCGCGCCGTGCGGTACCCCCGTTCATCGCTACACCCTCAACGGGCCTGAGATCTGCGTTCGCATTATGGACTATGGCGCCACCGTGCTGGGCATCGATGTGCCCGACATTCCCGGCAACGTACGCGATGTGGTGCTGGGCTTTGATAAGCTCAAGGATTACTTTGACAACCCCGCCTGCTTTGGTGCGACCATCGGCCCCGTGGCAAACCGCACCGCGGGCGCCACGATCACCATCGACGGCACAGACTGGCATATGCCCGCCAACGAGGGCGCCAACAACCTGCACAGCGATCTTGAGCACGGTCTGCATAAGCGCGTGTGGGATGTTGAGCTCGACGAGGTCCACAACGCTGTTCGCATGACCACCTCGCTTGAGGATGGCGAGCTGGGCCTGCCCGGCAACCGCACCTTTACGGCCGTGTTTACCGTGACGCGCACCGGCGTCTTCCGCATCGAATATGGCTGCGAGAGCGACCGCGCCACGTACGTGTCCATGACCAACCACACGTACTTTAACCTTGCCGGCCATAACGCCGGCATGGACTGTGAGCACTTCTTTGTTGCCAACGCTGCCCACTACCTGCCCATCAACGACCAGAACATCCCCACCGGCGAGATCGCTCCGGTCGAGGGCACGCCGTTTGACTTCCGTGAGCTGCGCCCCGTCGCTCCCGGCATGGAAGCCGACGACCCGCAGATTAAGCAAGCCCGTGGCTACGATCACTGCCTGTGCATCGATGGTTATCAGTACGGCCGCAACCTGCGCCGCGCGATGCACGCCGAGGAGATGTGGACCGGTCGTGAGATGGACTACTACACCACTGCCCCGGGCGTGCAGCTCTACACCGGCAACTGGCTGGGCGACGAGCACGCCAAGGACGATGCCAACTATGGCTGGGGCGCCGGCTTTGCCCTCGAGGCCGAGATGTACCCCGACACGCCGCACCAGCCTCTGTTCCCGCAGGGCATTGTGGGCCCGGGCCATCCCTACAGCAATGTGATCGAATACCACTTTATGAGGCACTAAGCCCGCAACGCGACATATCGCACAGCAACGCCCGCCGGCACCACCGCCGACGGGCGTTTTTCTATCCAGTCGAACGCCCGTCGGCGGTGGTGGCGTGGGTCGGCCTGACGCCCTCCGAGCACTCCAGCGGGGAGAGCGA
>NZ_QROQ01000028.1:0-19805 GCF_003475115.1 Collinsella sp. AF37-9
TGGTTTAAAGCTGGCCGCTGCGCGGCCAGCAGACTAAAGTCTTGAAATGAAAGGGCGCTGACCTTCTGGTCGCGCCCTTGAAATTGAACGTCAGATTGCCGCTTAGGGGCGTTTGCAGCGTCGAGCAGTTACGCGGTTTGGTAAAACCGCGTAACTACAGAGCCTCGAGTGCGTTGGCGATGCGCTTCATGGCGGCATCGGCGGATACTTGGTCGGGCGCCTCGGCCAGCACGCGGATAACCGACTCGGTTCCGCTCTTGCGTACGAGCACGCGGCCCTCGCCTGCCAGCGCAGCCTCGGCCTCGGCGATGGCGTTCTGCACGCCCATGTTCTCGAGCGCGGCGTCCTTGTCCGCCACGCGCACGGCCACCTGCGCCTGCGGTAGCAGCTTGCACGGAGCCGTGAGCTGCGAGAGCGTCTCGCGCTCGGCGCGGATCACTTCCATCACGCGCAGCGAGGTCATAATGCCGTCGCCCGTGCGCTCGATATCGCCAAAGATCGTATGGCCCGTCTGCTCGCCGCCTAGGCTGTAACCGCCCTCGCGCATCTTGGCATACACGTGACGGTCGCCCACACCGCTGGTCACGGCACTTAGGCCGGCAAGCTCCAACGACTTGATCAGGCCAAAGTTGCTGGCAATCGTCGGAACCACGGTACCGCCCGAAAGGCGACCGTGCTTGTTCAGGTACACGCCGCACACGTACAGGATCTGGTCGCCATCGACCACGCGCCCGCGCTCGTCCACGGCCAGGCAGCGGTCGGCATCGCCGTCATAGGCAAAGCCCACGTCCAAGCCCTGCTCCACCACGTGGCGCTGCAGACGCTCCATATGCGTGGAGCCGCAGTCGACGTTGATGTTAAAACCATCAGGCGCGGCATTGATCACGCGCACGTCGGCGCCCAGCGCGTCGAACACCGGCTTGGCCACCGAGGACGCCGAGCCGTTGGCGCAGTCGATGCCGATCTTGACGCCCTGCAGCGAAAAGTTCGCGCTGGCGATGAGCGAGGCAATGTAGCGGTTGCGGCCCTGCATGTAGTCCACCGTGGCGCCGATGTGGTTGCCCGTGGCCAGCGGCACCTCGCTCTTGCCATCGACGTAGTCCTCGATGAGCTCCAGTACGTCCTCGTCCATCTTAAAACCGTCGCTATTGACGAGCTTAATGCCGTTATCGCAAAACGGGTTGTGGCTCGCGCTGATCATGATGCCGCAATCGAAGCAGCCTTCCACGGTCTGATGCGCTACGCCCGGCGTGGGGATCACGTGCAGCATATAGGCGTCCGCACCGCTCGCGACCAAGCCACTCACCAGCGCCGCCTCGAACATATAGCTCGAGCGACGGGTGTCCTTGCCCACGATGACGCGCGCCTTGCGCTCGCGGTTGGCGCCGTAATACCAGCCCACAAAACGGCCAATCTTATAAGCGTGCTCTACCGTCAGCCCAACGTTGGCCTCACCGCGAAAGCCGTCGGTGCCAAAGTACTTCATATCTTACTTATCCTGTTCGAACGTTTGAGCGGTCGGCGTGGTACGAACCTTAAGCTCCTTGTGCCCAGAGTCCTTCGAAGTCGTGACCGTGTACTCAACCTTTATGTCTTGTCCAAGAAGCATGTGGACACCGCCCCATGCAACCTTCAAGCCATCGTGCGTCGCTTCGTTCATCTCGATAGAACCGGAGCCCGAAGTCTTAATGTCCGAAATGCTGCCTCCCGCAGGAGCATAGAGATAAAGCCTCAGTACCTCATCATCAATATCCTGGCTAATGCCGTTATGGCCCTGGAAATAACCAGGCATCTCGGCCTTCTCCTGGGGGGTCATCGTGTTCTTGAGCGAGGTGGTCACTCGATACGTCGTCGAGCCATCGGCATTTTCAACCGAAGAATCGATGGTGACTCGCTTATCGAGGAACCAATCCATCTTTGAATAACTGTAGTTGTTCACATAGACGCCCAAGATCGGAGCCTCCGACGTATCGGCTTGGAGGGCGCCCGATATTCCAAGGGCCTTCGCGGCCTTTTCCTCGTCATCGTTTCTCGAATACATGAGGATGCGACCCTCGGAAGCACCCTTTTCGATGGCTCCAGCAATCTTAGCAATATCGCTGGAGCCCAGTTCGTCCACGATCTTGTTAAAAGCCGATCCGGCAACCGCCGCAAAAATGGCGTCCTGTTCCTCTACCGGGTAATTCCAATAAATATCGTGCAGCAGCACCTTTGCAGCGTTGCTTCCATCAACGACGGTACCGTCAGGAAGCTGTGTGCCGCCTACAATGCCGAGCATATACTGCAAAAATACCGGATCGACTGCAAATACGCCGTCGATGTCATCTCCGACAATGGCCTTCTGCATATCGCTGGCAAGCTGAGCCGCACGCGGATAATCGGGCGTCATCGTAACGTCACCCATCGTGTATCCGAGCGTGTTGAATCCGGTCAGGCCCCATCCGGTCGTGAACAAGTTTGCTTCTTCATCGGTGATGGGAAGCGGGCTCAAAGGCTCTTTCATCATGTCGACTTTGACAAAATCGCCCAGTTCGAGCTTACCATCAGTCACCGACATCACGCCGCGAGAACCGGGAAAACCGCCACAGGCGCGGATCTCGACATTGCTCATCGCGAGCACAAGATAATGACGCGTCTGGCCGTTGGCGCCGAGCATCTGGGGAAGGACGGGGGCGACTTTCTCCGCCGCGTCAACCGCGCCGTTGAGGGTGGCAAAGCCGTCCTTGGCCTTATCGACAAGCTCGGTCACCTGGGAAATATGAGTATCGCCAATGCCCTGGATCTTCTCGTTGGCGCTCTTGAACACCTTCGAGCTGCTGGAAAGCGAATCGGCGACCGCCTGCAGCGCGGACACGTTAATCATGCCGTCCTGAAACAGCTTGCCGGGCGTGGCCTGCGAAAGGTTATCGGCCATGGGAACCAGCGCGTTGCTCGAGACATCGGACAGGGCATCAATCATGGTGCGGGCCGCATTGATGTCGCTGCCATACACCGGGATAAACGAAGCCGCCGTCCACAGCGGGCTCGAGGTCTCCGCCTTCATGCTGTCGCAAAGCTCATCAATCTTCTTCGCGTCGTCAGGCAGCGTCGAAAAATCGCCCGACGTGACCTTGTCCTTAAGGCCACCGACAATCTCGACGGCCTCCTTCGCTTCACTCTTTACGGTCTTTGCCGAGTTAAGCAGCATAAAGCCGCTTGCGCCAAGCGCAACGAGAAGCACCGCGACTACAGCGGCAATAATGGCGCCGGTGTGACGCTTTTTGCGTTCGCCCTTGCGATGGCGATGACGGACCAGACCGTCAGAGGTCGAACTCGACGAAGCGTCGCTACCATAGTTCAAGCCAAAATCGTAATAATCTTCCTTGGAACCCGAGCCCGCAAACTCGGCACCGCTATCATCCAGGCGGGCGAACGTGCCAGTCTCGGAGGCGCCGGTGTAAATCGTGCCAAGGTTACCCGTAAGCCCCGCGCCACCGGCAGAGGGAGTATTGTTGGCGGCCTTGCCGGCATTAACGTTGCCGGCGGTATTCGCGGCGTTGGCAGCACCTGCGTTGTTCGCAGGTATCGAAGGGGCCCCGCTCGGCTGCGACGTGGAGGTTGCACCGCCCGCAAAGACATTCCCTCTTGCACGGCCGGTCTTTTTTGCCTTTTGAGACTGCTCGTACAGAGCGGTAAACATCGCCGTCTCGCCCGGGGACACGCGCTTACCGGAACCGCCCTGCCCAGCGCCGCCCGGCGTGCCGGCCTTACCAGCCCCGTTCGGACGCGGCGGAACTGCAGGACGGCCGCTATCGCCGCCCTTAAAGTGATTACCAGCCATAAAGAAATCCTCGCAATTGAGTCGCAATGAAAAAGTCCATAACGTTACTAGTTTATGGCATTTTGAGCATCGACAGCTAAACTCCAGACACGGACATCAATTGGCGAAAATGTGGCACAACGCCTTTTCCGTCTTGGCGCCAGCTACACCGTCAAAAACACCATCGCGATAATCATGGCAAAGCCCGCCAGGTCGGTGGGCAAAAACACCGTTCCCAGCATAAGGGCGCTGGTGATGGTGGCCGAAACCGGCTCCATGGTTCCAAGGAGGCTCGCGCGCACCGAGCCAATCTCCTTAACGCCCTGCATGTAGAACATATAGGCGAAGAACGACCCCACCACAATAAATATCGCGAGCGCGCCGACACCCGAGGGGCCGAGCGCCGGCATATGCGCCCACGGCTGGGTAAAGATACTCATCACGATTCCCGCCGAAAGCATGGCCGAGCCCGTGACGACCGGGCTACCGTATTTGTTGAGGATTCCGGCAGGGATGATTGCTATGCAGGCACCGCCCACTGCGCACAAAAGGCCCGAGAGCAGGCCCATCGGCGAGATGTTGAGCGTACTGGGGTCGCCGCCCGTGGCGATCAAAAACGTTCCGCCCAATGCGAGCAAAATGCCAAGAGCCTCGCGCGTGCGCGGCAGTCGATGCGCGGTGACGCAGGCATACCCCATGACGACCACCAGCTGCAGGCACTGGAAGACAGTCGCGGTGCCCGCGTTGGTCAGGCGCACGGCTGACAGATAGCAAAGCTGGTTGAACAGCAGGCCAAAGATCGTAAACAGAATAAGCTGCTTGCGATCGGCGGGGGTAGTCCACAGCTCGATCAAGCGGTCGCGGTCTTTTCTGAGCACAACGAACATAAAGAGCAGGCCAGCGATAACTTGGCGCACGCTCATCAGCCAAAACGTCTCGATATGGCACACGTCAAAGAGGTAGCTGGCGCTGGTGCCAGAAAAACCCCAAAACGTACCGCCGGCAAACGCGGCGAGCGTACCCAGGGCCATCTTGCGCGCCTGGGCGTCGTTGAGGCGGTCGCGCCATGCGCGGCGGGTGCTGCGGCTCAGCTCGTCAGTCCCCTCGGGCACGATAAAATCAGACGCCGCCGTCATCGGTACCGAAGCCCTTTCACGTGCACACTGCGCCGAGCGCTTCTGTTCCATCCCACTCCCCAGAAATCAATTGGCAACAAAGCGCTCAAACTGTAGCACGAATATTGATACGGAAATGCGGGCGATTCGGAACATCTACGAGCATCCAAATTGCAGGGACGAAAGGCACCGAAGAGCTATGCCGAGCGGTTGGAATCGCCTGGGGCGCCGGGATCGGCTTCCGCACTTTCATCGGTATGGCCACCGTCGGCATCGCCCTCGTCACCGGCGTCGCCCTGCTCCTCCTGCTCGCGACGGCGCTTTTCGCGAATCTGCTCCACGGCTGCGCGCAGGGCGGCCTCGTCCTCGGCGCGTGCCACCTCTTGCGTTGTCTTGACCATATGGCGAATCTCGAGCACCAGCAGCACGATCAGCGGCACCACGATAAGCGGAAAGAACAGCAGCGGATTGGTGAGCAACGAGACCACCACGCCCAGCCCCGCCGAGACAAAGACCACGCGGCCCACCACGTCGGCGGCGGGCACGGGCGCGGCGTCCTCGACCGGATTGGCATCGCCCTTGGTGCGGTAGACCGGCGTGCCGTCGGCCGCGGCCTCCACGGCAACGATGCGGTGCGTGTTGAGTGAACCCTCCAGCGCGTCATCGGACGAATGGAAGGTGATGATGTCACCCACCTGGTAGGCCTGACTGTTGTCGGTATCGACGACGATAAACGAGTGCACGGGAATCGCCGGCTCCATAGAGCCGGTCAGCGTGCGCATAAAGCCATAGCCCATGATGGTGGGGATCTCGCCGGCGGGCGTGAACACCGTGCGCAGCAGCACCACAAAGGCGACCAGGATCACCACGGTCGCCAGCACGTTGATCACGCGGAGCACGTGCTTCATCACTTGTCGGCGTCCTTTGCGGAAGGCTCGACGTCAGTGGCGTCAGATGCCGAAACGTCGGTCTCATCTCCCTCAACGGTCGTGGCGACATCGCCCTCGGCGGCCTCTCCGCGCAAGCGAGCCAGCAGATAGCGCGACAGGCTGTTGCCCTCGGCACGGCGCTCGGCGCGGGCGCGATCGCGCTCGGCCTGTTCCAGCTCGTGCGCCAACGAGGCCAAGCGCTGCTGCATCTCCGCGCGGGCGGCCTCGAGCTCGCGCTCGTGCGCGGCCTTTGCGGCGGCGAGCTCCTGCTCAATACGCTCCCCCGCCTCGAGCTCAGCTGCAGCGATACGCGCGTCGGCGTCGGCACGAGCCTCCTCGGCGGCACGCGCGGCGGCATCGCGCTCGGCAGCGGCAGCGGCGACCTTCTCGCTGGCATCCACCGTAGCCTGCTCAACGGCAGAATCGGCGGCAGCACGGGCGGCGTCGATCGCAGCATCGGCGGCCTGCTGGGCGGCAGCAACCTTCTCCTCGGCCGCGGCAACGGTGTCGGCGAGCTTCTGCTCCGCCTCGGCCGCGGCGACGTCGGCAGTCTCCTGCGCGGCACGGGCATCGCGCTCGGCCGCCAGCCGCACTTCCTCAATCTGCAACTTGGCGGCATCCAGCTTGGCATGCACCTCGGCGAGCTCCTTGGCAGACGCCTCGCGCACGCCGGCAAGCTCGGCTGCGGCGGCGTCCTTGGCGGCCTGCAGCTCGGCAGCGTCGGCAGCCGTCTTGGCAGCCAAGGCTGCGGCAGACTCACTCTTGACCCGCGCGACTTGCTCGGCAGCAGTCTGCTCGGCAGCCGCGACCCTAGCATCTGCGTCGGCGCGGGCGACTGAGACCTCGGCATCGGCCTCGGCGCGCATCCGCTCAAGCTGAGCCGCCGCGGTCTCACGTGCTTCTGCAGCGGCATCCTCGGCAGCCTTTTTACCGGCCTCGACATCCTCCAGCGAGGCGCGCAGTTCCTCGACATCGGCCTCGGCAATCTGTGCGCGCTGCGTCAACGCCAGCTCGCGTGTCTTGGCCTCGTCCAGTTCATCTACCAGATCGTCGCGCTCATCGGTCAGCGCGTGCGCCTGCACTTTCCAGGACTTCAGCTGCCCCTGGAGCTCCTCAATCTGCTCGCGGGCCTCGGCCAGCGCCTGCTCGGCATCGAGCTGGGCCTGCGTGACCTCCTCCACAAACACACGACGAACCTCAACATCGGGCAGGTCGGGGCTATCGACCTGCACCTCCTTGATCTCTTTAATAAACTTGGGCGCCACCGGCGCGTGTTGCACGCTCTCAAGCTCCTGCAGGTTGCGCTCGTCGTCGGTCAGGCTCTTAAAGACGGTGTAGTTGTTGATGAGGTTGGTGTACATCTGCACCATGTACTCGTCGTCGAACGCCAGCGCCTGCTGCTGCACGTCGATGTTGTAACCCACCTTGTCGTAGCGCTCCATAAACTGCCACAGCTGGTAGCACTTGCGGTAGTTGGGGTCTTTCATGATGAGGTTGGTGCGCTGAATGGGGCTGCGAACCGCACTGCAGCCGTTCATGATCTGGCAGAACGACGCGCCGCGCAGCGCCATGACCAGGCGGCGCACGCGGTCGATGCGCATAAAGACGTCCATGTTGTCGGCGTCGTTCTCGGCGAAGCTCTGACGGTTTTTGACCGTCATCTCCACGCTGTACTCGATCTGCTCGTACGCGTCGTCGATCTTACTGTGCATCTTAAAGCGGTTGCGGATCTCGTTGCCCGTCGACCAAAAGATCACGTCGGTACGCTTATCCACAAACGTCAGCAAGCGCTGAATCAGATGGTAGATAAAGCGGTTCTCGTACAGGTCGTACGTCTCGACGGTATTGACGTTGAGGATGCGCGTAGGGTGAACGCCGCCGTCCTCACTCGGCGCCAAAAACTGCGTGTTCTGGCTCAGATGACGGACGCTGTCGGCGCTGATCTTTTTAGCGAGCGAGACCGGCACCACCTCTTCCTCGGTGGTGATAAAGCGGCGCGGCTTTTCGATGATGGTGTTGATGGCGTCGAGCGAGTCCTCGATCATGCTGATCCATTCCTCGTCCACCACCTTGACGAGCTCCTCGCGCTGCTGTTCGATCGTGGTGCCCGAGGCCTGCGCCATCTCAAACAGATAGCGGAAGTAGCGGCTGTCCTCCTGGATGGGCTCCATCTGCTCGGAGAAGCTGGTATAGAGGTCCTGAATGGTCTCGGACATGGGTTACTCCATAGATTGGATCGATCGGAAAGGGGCGGGGCGACATCACGTCGCCCCGCGCTTACGACATTAGTAGAAATTCTGGATCCGCTGCAGGTACATGACGGAATCGGGCAGACCGCCCTCGCCAAAGGTCTTCTCAATGTACTCGATCAGGCCCTTCATCTCGTCGCGCACAAAGCTCACGTTCATGGACTCAAACTTCTTGAGCACCTTGCGGGCGATGATGTAGTCCATGCCGCCCAGCTCGGTGCCGCCGCACGCCACGTACACGGGGATAAAGTCGTACATCTGCTTGATGATACGGTTACCAAAGGCCAGCTTAAAGCGGGTCTGCAGGTACTGGTCCAGCTTGTGCATCTTCTGGAGCAGCTCCTCGTCGATCACATACTCGACCTTGGCCTTTTGGAATAGATACTGCAGGTGATCGGCCGTCACGTGCACGCGCTCGTGCGGCTCGCACTCAAACGCGTCGGCGCGCTCGTTGAGCTCGATGGGGATTGCGCGGTCGTACACCTTGTCCGTGATGGTAAAGGTGGAGTCGTCGTTGTTGGCCGTGCCGATAAACCACAGGCTGTCGGGAATGGTGAGCTTGCCGTCGTGCAGGGCCTTGGGGTCGGCGGCCCACTGGGTGGGCACCAGGTCGAGCACCCATTCGTCGTGGCTGGGCATCTCGAGCACCGACAGGATCTCGGCAAAGTAGTACTCCACGCGGGCGAGGTTCATCTCGTCGAGCACGATCATGGACGGGTCCTGGCGAAGGCCCGCCTCATACACGGCGCGGAGGAACTCGGTCTCGTTAAAGCGCTTGGAAAACTCGTTGAAGTAGCCCAGCACCTCGGTGCGGTCGCGGAAGCTCGGCTGCACCGAAACGATGGTCGCGGGGTTGTCCAAGTAGCGGCTAAAGCTGTAGGGCAGCGACGTCTTACCGGTACCCGAGATGCCCTCCAGGATCAGCAGCTTGGAGGCGGCCATGCCGGCCACAAAGCGGCGGATGATCTCGGGCGTGTAGTAGAGCTTCATCTGGCTGCACGCAAACGCGCGGAAGCTGTCGACAAAGTCCTCCAGCGAGATGGCATCGTCGTAGACCGGCGATTCCTAGTCGCGGTACTTAAGGTCCACCAGGGACAGCTTGGGGAAGCGGTTGGCTTGGGCGATCTCTTTTTCCTCGGCAAGGGTCTTGGCCTCGACGGTCGCCTTGGCCATGGCGGCCGCGGCATCCTTGACGCCCGCACCGTCGAGCGCGAGCGACGCGTTGCCCGACATGACGGCCGTCGCCGCGGCGCCCTCGCCCGCAGCGGCACCCGTAGCGGCACCTGCGGCGGCGCCCACCACGTTACCCACCGTGGGCAGATGGTCGTCGGCCAGGGCCGAGGCGCCCACGTACGGAATCTGCTTGGTGCCGCCCATGGCATTGACCTTGAGCGCCAGCAGCTTGTTCTTCTCGTCCATGAGGTCGAGCACCTGCTTGTTCAGGCGGCCGATCTCGCGATAGAGCGCCTTGTTGGACGTGTCGTCGCGATGCAGGCGACGGTTGATGCGGTAGTGGTGGATCAGAACGGCCACGATCAGCACGGGGACCGCGATGAGCATGGCAAACAGAATGACCGCGCCGATCTTGCCCACCAGGTCAAACGTGGTGAAGTAGGTCATAAAGATGTTGAAGTACTCAACCCAGCCAAACACCAGCAGGTTAAGGATGGAGCTCACGACGGCAACGACGTTGTAGACGACCTTTGCCAGTAGCTCCCAGGCAAATCCCAGAAACTCACTCACCGTCGGTACCCTCCTGCTTGGTCGCGCTCATCGCCGCCTCGGCCTCGGCCTTCAGACGACGGGCTTCCTCGAGCTTGGCCTCGGCCTGGGCAAGCTGCTCGGCGGCGTTATCGGCCGTGACGGTAGTGTCACCCTTGCCCTCGGCGTCCACGATGGCAGCCGCGGCGGCCAGGCGGTCCTCCTCGGCCATAGCGCGCTTAAGGTTCATGCCCACCACGATGAGGTGATACACCTGGTAGATAAAGAACAGCAGCATGGGCAGCACGATCACAATGAGGAAGCCCATGGAGCTGGACAGGAAGTCCATGACCTTGCCCATCTGCGGCAGCGCGAACACGTACTTGCCCACGATATCGCCGTCGCTGATGATGTGCGTATCGGCCACGTCGTTGTTATCGCCCTTGGTGGTAAAGCTGCGCATGCCGTTGACCTCGTCGATGGCGGCGATGCGGTGCGTGTTGAGCGCGTACTCGTTGTCGATGATGGTATGGAACGTCACGATGTCGCCCACCTCGAGCTTGGAGGTGTCACACTTTTTGATGAAGATGAGGTCGCCCTTGTTAAACGTGGGAGCCATGGAGTCGGACTGCACGGCGAGCGGGGTGAAGCCGGCGATGTCCGAGACGCTGCCGTCCTCGCGCGTGGCGAGCGTGGTAAACGCATACAGGGCCGCCACCAGGATGATGATCCACATGACAACGCTCAGCGCGATGGATGCGACTTTTTTAACAGATTGCATGATGTCCCTTACTACCGTGTCTGTCTAGGTCGTGCGCGGCCCGATGGCCGCCGTGCGTATCTACTGTTCCTCGATGCCCTCGAAGCGCATCGAAACCGAATAGTTAGCTCCCTTTAGCATATTAGTGCAATTTGGGTCCGTTCCCTCGAGCCATATGCGAACGGTTACCGGCTTGTCCGTTTCTGTTATCAGGTCGAACATGTCGCTGGCCGCGGTCGCCTCGCCCGAGTCGAGCCCAAAGACGGTGGCCGAGCCAGATGAACCGCCGCCCCCGTTAGGGTTGTAGACCCAAGTATGACCGTCGGCGGTAAAGCTCATGCGCATGGCGCTTGCCATGCCCTGCGTGTCGGAGCTGAACCGCGTGCCGGACACGCCGCCGTCGCCATCCTGCCCGGTCAGGCGAACGCGCAGGTCCGTACTGCTCATAAAGTGCAGCGTGAACTCCAGGTAGGCACCGGTGGCGGGATCGGCAGTGGAACCGTCTTCGAAGGTAAAGGTCTGATAGTCGCTCGTGGTGACGGGCTTGAGCTTGGACGCATCGATGTCCACGCCCTTTTCGCTGGCGATGCGCTCCGAGATCTGATCGAAGCCCAGGCTGTGCACGTATTCGTCGAACGTGGCACGCTCGTCCAGGTCAAAGCGCAGCGAGCCGTCGGCATTGGCGTCGATCATGAGCATGCGGGTCTTGGCGCTATCGGCGATGGAGAACCAGGCGAACGTTGCCATGGCTATCGCCACCAGCGCAAACAGCACCAGCACCACGGTGGTGGTGAGCTTGCGGCGCAGGTCGATATCGGTGGGCGCGGCAACCGGAGCGCCGGTGGTCGGGCGGCGGTTGTCGGGCGCGACGTGTGCCATTGCTACTCACCGTCCAAGGTCGCAAAGAGCGACAGGTGCAAGGTGCCCGGATCTTGATAGAGATAGTCGGCGCTATCGGGATCGGTGCCCTCGATGTAGTAATAGATATCCAAACGATAGGTCTGGTCAAGCCCCAGCGTGGCAAGCGTGTTTTGCGGACGCGCGGCCGTCTCGCTCGTGTCCAGCGTAAAGGCGGCCGGGTCCTGCGTCACGTTGGCGCCGCAGGTGAGCTGACCGTTTTGCCAGCCCAGGAGCATGCCCTCGGTGTAGCCCGCCAGGCCTGCAGGGGCAGTCGCCGGGTGCTCGGCGCGGTGACCACTATCGGAGCCGTCGAGTTCAAAGATGTTGGTGGCAAGAACCTGGTTGCCGCTCGAGATCTTTATGCCCACGCGGGCCGCGCGCAGCAGCTCGGCATCGGCGCCCTGCGGGACCAGCGATTCGGCCAGATACAAGCTGACCTTACCCTTTACTTTGCTGGCGCCCGTTCCGGTAATGGTGGGGCGCAGATTGATCCAGCCGTGGTAGAACGCGGAACCGTTGTCTTTTGCCTGCTCAAACACCGTGGCATCGCCGGCGGAGTTGTTTTGCGCGCAGGCAGCAAAGCCGTTGAGATCGAAGGTCGAGACCGGATAGAGCGTCACGGCGCCAGTCGCATTGGAAGTCAGGGAAACATCGCCCTGCTGCGACCAGCCGCCGCGATCGGCGTCGCCCAGCTCCAGCACCAGCTTGGACGTGTCGCTGTGCACGCTCACCGAATTGGTGTTGACCTTCATGTTGTTGGTAAACCAGGCGTAGGTCGCGGCGCCCAAGGTGGCGGCGAGCGCCACCATAACGAGCGCGATGTAGGCACGCGCGTGGCGAGCGTGGCGGCGGGCGGAGGCACCTTCGGGCTGCGAGCGCTCGGCGGTCGCGCCGGAGGGGACCGCGGGGCTCTCGCTCTGGGTTTTGGCCTCGCAGCTATCTGCCGGCATGCGCTTCTGATCTTTCACGTCGCTCACCCCCTTATGCCTTGGCCGCGGCAAAGGCAAGCTGCAGCACCACATCGCGGGCCTGGGCCTCGTCGATGCAATTGGCGTCGCAGCCTTCCATGTACACAACGTAGCGAACGCTTGCCACCTCGTTGGCGGCCAGCGTGCAGATGGGCGTGGCACCTGCGCGCGCCGTGGGCGTGTCGCCAGTGCCGTCCATGCTGTAGGCGCTTATGGCGCGCACGGGGTCGTCGGTGTAAGTCCAGCCCGAGGCACCGACCGCTACGACCACGCCGTCTTGCGCGGTGGTACGCCTGCTGGTGGCACCCGAGGTGTTGCCCAGGTCGTCGCAGGTAAAGATATGCATTTGTGTACCCGACTGGGTTGTAATGACCAGACCCAGGCGCAGCGCGGCCAGCAGTTGCGGATCGCTCGTCACGCTCATCTGCCCCTGATACAAGTACACGTTGAGCGCGCTATCGCTGCCCTTAAGGTACAGCGTGCCCGAAAGGGCGTAGTCGTCCAGCTGCGCGGTGCAGTCGGCGTAGTCGGTCGTAACGCCGGCGGCGTTTTGGAACGTGCCGCGCCAAAAGCGGGAAAGGTCTGCCGTCGAGATGGGATAGAGTGTCTTGTCGGCGGCGGCAAGCGTTGCCGTCGTGTCCCAGGGCCCGTTGGCCGAAAGGCCAATCTGCAGGTCGGAGCCCTCGTCGCTTACCGTGTGCACCACGGGCGTCACGTTGGTGAAGCGCGAGTTGCTAAACCAGGCGTAGGTGGCGGCGCTCAAGGCGGTTACCAGCACCAACATCCATGCGGCCGCGGCAACCATGCGACGGCGCGAACCCAGGATGTCTTTGATGTTCGATGCACTCATGTCCAGCCCCCTTACGAACGCTTGCCGGCAAAGCGCAGCGCCAGCGATTGCAGGCTGGTGGCGGCCAGGTTGTTGGTGCAGTCGGGGTCGCAGCCTTCCAGCCACACGTACACATCCACGCGCACGGGCGTGCTGCGGTTGGCGCCCTCGGCAGCGGCGGGCAGGCTGCAGATCTTGGTCGTGGCCTCCTTGAGGCTCACGATGCCGATGTCTTCGTTGTAGTCACAGAAGTTTGCACTAGTCAGCTGGTCAAAATGAACCGTTGTTCCATCGGAGCGGGTGCTGTCGAGCACCAGGTGGTTCTGCTCGCTCTCGCCGGCATCCTTGCCGTCGAGCGTGTTGTAGCGCGCCTGGGGATTGTGCTCGCCCGAGACCTCAAAGACGTACTGGCCCGTCACGGTATCGCCCTGCCCTGACGCATAGGTAACCAGTCCCACGCGCAGGGCGGTGGAGATGGGGTTTGCCGGATCCTGCTCGGTAAAGTCGATACCCGACAGGTACACGTCGGTCGCGGCCGAGTTGGTAGCCAGGTACAGGGAAGTCTTGTAGTAGTCGGAATGCTCGGCGGCACCAAACATGTTGGCAAAGAGCGAGTCCTGGGTGGTTCCACCGGTAAAGCCCGTTACCTTTTGAAAGCCGTTGAGCACGTTGTCGGTCGAGACGGGATCGAGCAGACCCGTAAAGCTCAGGCCGGCGTTGGTTTTGTATTCGCCGTCGTACTCGTTGGAGATAAGGAAGGTCACGCCCGTGCCCGCCGCCATCTTGACGTCGGTTATGTGGCGGTTGGCGTTATAGATGTACCAGGCATACGTTACGGCTCCGGCAGCAGCAAGCGCCACCAGCAACGTGGCGAGCATGCGATTGAACTGTTTTTGCAGCGAACGCGCGTCCGACATGCCCCTCCCCCAGATGCCGTGTTGTAAACCGCCTGGACATCATTTGCCCATAATGGAGTTATTTTACGCGAACGTGCAGTTCATCGGGGGTACAAACGGAATATTTCGCGTGCCCTTCGCGCTGCATCGGGGCGGATAGGGTCGCAAATCGCCGCTTTTTAAAAAATAGTTCTTGCCACTGGGCGGGAGCTCCGTTATATTATTTCCTGCGCACTCGCGCACCCTTGATCGGGCGTTTAGCTCAGGGGGAGAGCGCTTCCCTGACACGGAAGAGGTCAGAAGTTCAAATCTTCTAACGCCCACCAAATGTTCGCAGCTCAGAGGCTTCGCCTCTGAGCTGTTTTGTTTTACGGCGACCGAGCCCAAAGCGCCCAAACAGCCCCAGCAATCGCCACGATCAAACCCGAATGGGTCTCGCAGTCACATATAAGTAACCCTCTTTAAATTGAGGTCTAATACTTTTCCCGAGAAGTGAACGAGCTTATTTGGACCCCTGGAGCATCCACACTTTTTGACGTCAAAACCGCAGGATTCCAGCAGCAAAACCGCAGGAAACGGGCCCCTAAAAGTGTCGATATTTCGGGGGTCCATTCTGGCTCGTTCACTTCTCGGGAAAAGTATTAGATCTGGATATATGGCCGCTAATTCTAACCCCCTGTTACCGCCCCTACCAATACTGATGCGCATCGATAACGGCTTGCCAGAGCCAAAATCGCTTCGTTTCGGCACGCGCATGGGCAAAATATCGCTGCTCTGCACTCATCGCCTTGTTAAAGATGGGGCGCTTATTCCGATGCAGCTTCCGTCGGATGCGTTCGCACAGCCGAACGAGCTTGTCGTAGTCATTTGCTTGGTCGGTTGTCACAGTAAAATACGCTACTCCCTCAAGCAGTTCCAACTCGTTGCGGCGCTCGGCATCCTTGTGGATCTTCTCGCGGCCGTCATGAATGGCATCGCTGTCGTAGTCGACCATCGCGGTCAGCACCTCTGGCAGCAGCCCGGCCTTTACTTTATCCCTGCCCACCTCGACTTTAGCCGTAAGCGTAATGTCGGGCGTGCGCTCCAACACGCGCAGTTTGCGCTCGCGCCCATCGTTGAGTCCATCGCGAATGAAAGCCTTCTTGTTGAGCTCGGCCTTGCCCAATGCATACCCGCCGTAGCGCGCAGGCAGCGACATAAACATGCACAGCCCCGACTCCCTCGGAGAGCGCGATCCCTCGATCACATACGCAAGCAGCGCCTTTGCCTTCGCGAGACCCCTTACCTTTGGGGACGCCTCGATATACGCCGCAATGAGCTCCTTCGTCGTGAGCCTGCCATCGCGCATGCCCCCATCCCTGCTTGTCACCCCACCGGGAGCAAGGTTATCCAACCGGTAGTTCGATGTCATGGCATAGCCGGCATAGATGGCCTCGGCCGCAGAGCTGTCGTGCGCAACCTGCACAAACGCCAGCTCGGGGGAGCACACATACGCATCCAGGCCGCCCATCCAGTGGCCCAGCGAGATAAACGAGCCCGCCGGGAGCTCGTTGGTGCACAGGTGCGTCTTAACATGCTTGCTCTGCCGACGGTCGGCACGCGATGGCACCAGCAAATCCAGCGTTTGGATCCCCAGATCATAGCGATCGATAAAATCCTGCGCCTCTTGGTCCAACAGCGCACAGGCACCTGCAATCGACACGACCTCTGGTTCCGAATCCCCAAAACGAGGGTTCGGCAGGTGCGCCAAAAGCGCCAACGCAGCGTTATGTGAAACGATAAAGTAACCCATGGCGCGAAGATAGCACGCGCGTCGGCGGCCGCTGGCGGTCCTGGCGAGTTTTCGGCAAACGACCAGCAGTTTTTTGCCGCGGCGCAACCAAAGTGTTCATTCGTCGACGTCTAAATGCAAATCCGTCAAACTTTTGGCAAGGTTGCCGCTCAACTGACCAAAAGCTGACCATTTGCTTGCCCATTTACTTGACGGTGCACCCTCGCCAAAATGCTCCGCGGCTTCTCGGGCGGTCGAAGTGCTCGTTTAGCGACCACACACTCGCCGCTGGGGTATCCTTGGAGCACATGCACCGCAAGCCGCACAAAGGAGCCGCCATGCGCACCGAGCTCGATGTTCCCTTTTCGCACAAAGACAAGGCCAAGGCCCTGGGCGCCAAGTGGGACCGGGCCAAGAAGATCTGGTACGTGCCCGATGGCGTCAACCCCGAGCCCTTTGCCGCGTGGCTGCCCGGCGTGGATCGCTCCGACCCCAGCGCGCCCTACATCTACCTGGTGCTGGGCAAGCGCGAATGCTGGAAGTGCCACGAGCAGACGACGGTCGCGGCCTTTGGCATTCCATATCGGGTGGCCGAGGACTCGGGCAGCAAGGCTGCGCCCAACGCCGCGCCCGCCATGGACGATGCGGGCCACATCGTGATCGACACCGCCCGCGCCAATGCCGTGGCCATCGCCCCTGCACTGGGCTGCGTGCCGGCCGAGATCCGCGACTACCTGCGCGAGCGCTGCGGCTACAAGCCCGTTACGTCGCGCGCCACCAAGACCGCATCGCTCGCCAGCACCTGCACCGGCTGCGGCGCGCTGCAAGGCAGCCATTACCTGTTCGAGGAGCCCACGTCGCCGTTTGCACTCACGGCCATCAACAAGCTGCCCGCGCTGGAGTTCGTGCGCGTGGAAGTCGCCGGCGTCTACGGCATCCCCGCCAGTCAGAGCAACTTTGACCAGGCGCTCTTCACCTGGGCACGCGACCACCACACCCAGTTCCACAAGCCCTTTTGCGAAGGGATTTATCTGTAAGGCATCTTAGGCACCGGCGAGTACTTCTGGCGGCGAGTCACCGTCTAAAGATAGAAGCGCTCGAGCGTGGATAATCGCCCATTTTTGACAGCCTTTCAGCCCAAAAACGTCCGATAATCCACCCTCAGTTTTCAATCGTCCAAAAATCCTCGCTCGCTAGCTGACAATTAGGCATCAGCATCGTCATAGGAAATAGTGCATCCGCAGGTAGGGCATTGCTGAGGATAGACCGGAAGGCGCAAGCCCATCCGAGCCCGCGGGTTGGCGGCATGTTTGTCGCGAGCGTCGATAAAGCAGATGTCTAGGCATGGGAGGTCTGCGCCGCAGCGAGGGCAGGGCAGGCAGATTTGGCTACAGCCGGCCTCAACGGGCGGGAACAGGCTCCGGTCCATTAACGCTCGCGGTAAGTTTCCATATGCGCCGCGCGCGATATCGCTTCGCCATCCCATGGGCTCCCCTTTCCCGTTTTAACCGTTGAGGAGAGGATGGCAGGATCGTGCAGCTCTCGATGCGGCGCAGCGCGATCCGATCAATCGACATGATTGGGTCGTGGCGAGCAACACCCGACTAATACGGAGCAACCGCCTCCGCCCGACGCCGCGATTCCGAGAAAGCGAACTCAGCTCGATGGGCTTCGAGGAATCGGGCGTTAGGACGCAAGCGATGTTCGTCCGGCTCGCGCAGCACCGAGCCTGCAAACGTCGCATAATCCGTATGCTCCAGAAGGTACGACCCGCAAAGTTGATAGTCGCCACGCACCAACTCAAACGAAATCAGATGGGCGTCGAACAGCGAATGTAGGTCACGGCGCAGCAGAATACCGTTGCTGACAACCTGCGACTTGGGACCCGAATAGTTCTCAATATGCGCAGCTTCGAGCGCTTCGCTGACATTGCAGCCCGAAACAGCACACTTACCGGTATAGGCCTCAAAGAGCTGAGTGCGGAAACGCTGCTGGCCGATTCGCTCACGGCGCAGCGCGTAGCGGACCTTTTCTTCGTCGCTCGCCGAGGCGCCGGAAAACTCCGCCGCGATTGGATCGTCCTTCATGTAGCTCATGTCGGGGTAGAAACGTGCATCGGGTCCGCCCTTGTGAACGGGGCCATGCAGTACAAACCAGCTGTTCTCCGGCTCGTAGCGCTCAACGAACGCTAGGCCGAGCACCTTGTAGCCAGCGCTCGTTGCAAAGAACACGCCAACGGGAACGCCGCACTCCATGCAGTTGATCATTTTTTCGTTATAGCGTTGGTCGCGCCAGCTTTCAACCGAAGCACTTTGCGATGAATACTTGAACACCCACGTGCCGTCCTCAAGATAGAGCGGGGGAACATCGGAATAGCTCCCACTTGTAGAGCTATGCACCGAAAGCGCAAAGGTCTTTTCCACAGGATGCTTGATGTGTCCACGACCCGGCCAATAAATACCTGATTGACGCGAAACGCAAAAGGTCTCAGAGCCAATCATCATGCGATAAGGATACTGGGGGCTATCAGCTTTAATGTTATGAGGAAGTTTTTCCCAAATCTCGCCACGCTGCTCCTCGCGCAAGAACCACTCCCAAGCCAAAACATACTCAGTCGGCACAAGGCTACAAGCGCGGTCGTAACTCGGCCGAGCAATCAGCGGAACACTAGAAGCGATGCCGTCCATAAGGAACCTCCAGGAAGAACAGTTCTCCACATTATCGCCTACGCAGCAATGGCACCGCACGAAAAAGGGCTCACTTCCCCCGAAGTGGGCCCTTGGGCTAGCCGTATTTAAGCAAACGTTGGCATTATGGCGTTGCGACACCGGCGAGCTTGACGCTGACGTTATAGGTCGTCGGGCTGTTCTCGATGGATTTGCCGTTAACGCAATCCGCGTCGGTTCCTTCCATCCAAATGTAGACGTGAACGGCAATGCCCTTGTAGCCAACACCAGTTGCAATGGGGTTAGTGTCCGCAGCAACCGAATAATCACCGCTCGTGCCCTTAGTGGCAACCCATCCGTCCGTGCCGCCAGTATAGATGTGCCTATAGGTCGCCTGCGCGAGCGTCGGCTTACCATCAATGTTCTGGATGCTCGTCCAGCCAGCAATGGCGGTTGCGTCGTTACCCTTGCCCTTCTCATCGCTCATGGCATACACGACGCGCAGGTCCTCCGGACCGGTGCCCGACTTACCGTTATCCCCAATCGCCTGCGTGGTAATCGCAACGCGCAGAGAACCAACCATGGTCTCCGAAGCTTCGCCGCCCACGGGCTCAATCGTTACGGGCGCACCATCAGATGCATCGAGATAAACATCAGCCGTACCAGTATCGGTAATGGTGTAGACGATGTAGTCGCTTTTAATGAAAGCGTTGTACTTCTTGCCAGCAACCTCATACTCGCCCGGCAAAGCCTTGGCAGTCGTTGAGAAATTGGGCGTTGAATAGTCGGTTACCAGGCCTTGGTTGTCCCAGCCGTTGCAAACGTACCAATTCTTAAGGTCGTCAGTCGAGGACGGGCTGAGCGTGGCACCCATGGTCTGGGCCTCAAGCGACTTCTGCTCGCCACCATGTTGGGCGCCGTTCTTGAGTTCATCGATCTGGAGGATGAAACCATTGGTCGTCGCGCTAATGGTTGACGTGGTTGCGGAGACCTTTGTATTCGCAACGTACCACGCATAGGTCGCTGCCGACAGGGCAAACGCAGAGAGGACCACGCTAACGGCGGCCGCAACAAGTTGTGTTTTTAGGCTCTTAGACGATTGCACGTAATCCTCCTTTCAAAAACAAAACGGGCGCCCGGCGCATAAGCCGGGCGCCCGTTAAAACGCATGGGATAGCTTAGTTTACCTAGTGACAGCGTTGTTTGCGCCCGCCACGTCTTT
>NZ_QROQ01000028.1:19815-27272 GCF_003475115.1 Collinsella sp. AF37-9
CTAGTGACAGCGTTGTTTGCGCCCGCCACGTCTTTGCCCTGGGTGTTGACCGGGGTGGCGGTAAACGAGATATTCACACCAACATTCTTAAGAGAAGTGAAGTTATCGGTGTAAACTTTTTCGGCAGAGCCGTCATAGAAGACATAGGCCGTAACGTTAACAGAGCCACCAGCGTCAATCGCGTCGGCAAGAACGCCGTCGGTGTTGTTACCAGTAACCGCAGTGTTGTCGAAATAAGCGCTTACCAGCGCGCCATTCTCCGAGACCTTGTACACGCCCCACTTATCACCGCACACCAGCAAAACGGAGACGGCGTCTTTGAGACCATTTTCGTCGGTCGCGCCAGAGCCCGTAACTTCAACCTTGGAGACTTTAAGACTCTTGAAAGAGCCGGCCTTTGCATCACTGGTGCCAATCTTAAAGGTTTCTGCGATGGCAAACTCTCCGTCAACGGCGGCCTTAGGATCGCCAACATCATAGCGAGAATGCTCAAGAATCGTAGCTTCGCCCTTTTTCTGCGCATATGCAGACTGGAAAAGCGGCTTGGTAGTTTCGGTAACGAGAGAGCCTTCCTTACCATTCACGACCTGCGATGGGTACAGATCCTTAGCCGCTGCGCCGGCAACCGCGAAGGAAATGCTCGTGTTGTTGAGCTCTTCGTCGGTCTTAGCAATCTTCAGGAACGGAGCGTTCGACTGGGCAGAGATCGTTGCGGTCTCGGCCTTAACCGTGTTGTTGCTCACAAACCATGCGAAGGTGGCGGAGCCGAGGGCTACGGCTGCCACGAGGACCATGGTGATGGCGGCGCCCATCTGCTTTTTTAATGCCTTGGTATCCATGCGGACCCCTTTCTTTCCCCATTCATCCCAGATGACCCTCGAGAAGCCCGGAAGGGGAGCCCGCGCTTTCGTGTTGGATGTTGCTTGCCCATCCTTTAGACATGGAATTGAGAATACCATAATTCTTACGATTTCCTTATGAGTTTTCGGCAGCCCACATTCCGGCAGATTCATAGGTCTACCTCGGGTTATATGTGGTGCCATGTGAACATCGTTTACCTTATTTGATCTCTATCCCGCAAAGCCGTAAGTCCCTCTTAAGCCTTGCGACCGCAGCGCCACGTCATCGCATACATCCACTTTCCGCCAAGCTTCGCCCTAGCCCTTCCCCACTCGCTATACTGGTGTGGCACGTGTCATTTTTGCCTGCTAAACGGGCTATTTGTTGGGAGGGCTCATGCCTGCCGCCACTCAACCCAAGGGAAGCGTTTCCGTCGGATCGATCAAGCCGGTGACGCGCAAAGCCGTCCGCTGCCAGCGCGAAGTCGCCTGGTTGGTCACGCAGGCGGCCGGCAAGCTCGTCGCCACCACCGACGACGTCAACGCCCCCACGCCCAGCTTTGTGCTGGCGGCGGCGTTGTCGTACACCCGCGAGCAGGAGCAGACCGCCCAGGAGGACGGACACGCGATTGACTACGAGGCCGTCATGAGCCCCGACCTTGCGAGCTTTTGTGCGGCCGCAGGACTGCCCGCAGCACCCAACGCGCTTTCGGACGCGGGCTACATGTTCACCCTCTCGGGCGCGGACCTCATCCGCGACGTTTACGCCTACTGCAGCGACCTGGGTGAGCGCATGGGAGACGCGGTGCAGGTCAAACCGGGCTACGCGATCAAGCTCGCGCTGCGACTGTTCCTGCTGGATGCCGCCACGGGCAACGGCAGCGCCTCCAAAGACAACACTTGCGCATAGCAAAAGCGCCGGGCCGGGAAATCGATCCCGGACCGGCGCTTGTTCGTTCTACTTGTCGCCATCTTTCACGGGCGAGTTCTTTTGGTTGCGACGGTTACTCCAGGTCACGTTGTGTTCCTTGTAGTAATCGGGCGCCTCGTTGCCGCTCGCGCTAATGGGGTCGTTGCCGGTCAGGGTGTCGGCAATATCCTGCACGAACTTAACAAACAGGCTCGAATCGTCAGTCTCAGACGAATCGAAGTCAAAACCGAACTCCACCGCGCCGCCAATAATCTTGTCCACGCACTCCGGGTCGTCGCCGTCCAGCCAAATGACCACGGTGTACTTGTCCACGTCGCCCACGCGGAAGTTCGCGTGGCTGATGGTCGTCACCACGTCTTTGGACGCAAACGGCTCGGTGTTGGGCTCGGGATTGCCGTCGGCCGCGGCAGCCGCGTAGGTGGTGGGCTCGCCATTGCGATACACCCTCACGCGCGCCGCCTTCTCCACGCCCTTGCTGGCGCTAACCACCTTAAGCTTGGCACTGTAGCCCAGATCGGTCTTGCCGGCGTTACGGATATAGAAGGTGTACGCCACGTAGTTTTTGCCGTTGTGGCTGCCGTCGACGTTATCCAGGTTGTCGGGCAGGTCGTCGGCGGCGATATTGGTGCCGTTGTCCACGGCGTCGGCCGCCAGGCGCGCGGTGGCGTTGTTAAAGTCGCCGTTGTCGGCAATGGCCACGCCGCGGCGGAACAGCTCCAGGCGGTTGAGGTTGATGGTGAAGTTGCCCATGTTTTCCTGCATAAACGACAGGGCAAACAGCACGCCAAAGGCAAGCGCCAGCACCACGAGGGCCTTTTGCAACTTGTCCATGCGCAGCAGCGCCGTGCCGATGCGCTCCATGCGACGCTTGGGCATGTACATGGACACGACCGCGTCGGGGTCGATGTCGTCGAGGTCCTGGTCGGCCAGTGCCTGCTCCAGCTCCTCGATGCGTACGACGCCGCGTAGGTCGCGCTTGAGTTTGGGCTTGCGTTTGGGTTTGGGCTTGCCAAAGCGCTTGCGGGAGGCGGGGGCCTGGTCGGGCGCGGAGTCCTCGCCGGGCGCGTTCTCGGCATTGGCGGCGGGCGCGTCTGCCGACGTGTCCACGGTCTGGCGCTCGGCCTGGCGCTCGGCCAAATTATCGGCCACGCCCTCGGCTTGGTCCTGCGCCAAATCCTCGGCCAAATCCTCGGCGGCTTGATCTTTGTTGTCGTTACGCTTGAACAGTGCCATGGCGATCAGATCTTATATTTGGTGCGGATGTAGCCGACGTATTCTTTGACGAACTCGCGCTCCATGTCGTCGGCGTAGCGGAACTGCAGGCCGCAGACGTTGCGATACAGGCTGCCCTTGGGCGCGCGGCGCACCCAGCACACGATGCCCAGCTGCTCGGGCAGCTCGTGGCGCTCGCCCTGCAGGCGGATCGTGGGCATTTGTACGGCCAGGGCCTCGCCCACGTCGGGGTAGTCGTTGAGGTAGACGGCCAGGCCGCCGGCCGAGACGTCGATGGTCATGGCATCCTCCGGCTCGGGGGTCGGCGCGTTGTCGCGCTGGTAGGTCAGGCGCATGGCGACCTTAAAACGCTCGTCGCGGCGCTTGACGAAGCTGCGCTGCTCGGCGACTTTGCGCATTTTCCAATAGGTGCGGATGCCCTTTTTCTCGACTGCCTCGGGATAGCCGGCGAGCACGAACGTCTCCTCGCCTACTTTGTACTGCAGCAGCAGCTTTTGGTTTTCGTCCATGAGCAGCGGCTTGCCGGCAAGCATGGGCGCGCTCATAAGGAAGTACGCCTCGTCCAGGTCCTCTTTGTACGTGGCGAGCATGTTGAAGTCGGTTTTTTGGCCCATGGGCACGTCGAATGCCACCTGAAGCTTGGTCCCCGGCGCTATCTGTTGCTCTGCCATGTATTCTCCCCTAGTCGCGGGCGCCGATATCATCGTCGTGCGCGATGCGCATTGGGCTATTGTAACTGCTTTGCCGCAGGTTTCGATGTGCGCTGCGTGAAATGGCGCGGATGTGAGGCGCGGCAGCCGCTAGCGCATCTGCCCTGCACGCCCTGTTAGTCGATACTTGCGGTTACGGCTCGTCGTCGCGGCCGTAGGCTCTAGCTTGCCCTGCGCGATAAGCGCATTGACGCGCGTCCTAACCTGGGAGACGGTGAGTCCCGTGCATTCTGCCAGTTCACGTGTTCCCAGTTCGCCGTTGCGCTTGAGTGCCGCCACAATTAAGTCCCCGCCATGATCGATTTGCTCAACCTTCGCTCGGTAGAGGACAACCTTAAACCGGTCGAAACCCGGGCAAAACAATGGCTCGGCCAGACCGTGCGCACGCATGGCATCGAGCATCATTGGAATGCCCGATCCGTTGCCTTCGGCAGGAGAGCCCGCACCGTCGGGCAATGGAACAAGCGACATGAGCTTCACAAGCGTCGCATTGCGACATCGGGAGCTGCCGTCAAACAGGTTCTCGCGAGTCTTTCCTCCGTATAGGCCGCCGGGGTTCACCACCTCGATACGATCGTCAAAAACGTCGACGGCGATCGATTGCCCACAGAACCGATCCCCGTATTCCCTGTGGATAACCGCGTTGGCGATTGCCTCACGCAGGACCTCCTCGGGAATCTCCAGCGAGTCGATACGCGAAATGCCTTGGACGGTCACGGTGCGGCGCAGGTTTTTGGCGACAGCCGCGACAGCATCCGAAATCATCTCGCCCAACGTTCCCTCGCAGATCGTACGGTCCATGAACCTCAACGACCCCGCCGCGCCCTTCTGCGTTCCGGCATAGACCGCCAC
Organism: Collinsella sp. AF37-9; assembly: GCF_003475115.1. Taxonomy (NCBI): domain Bacteria; kingdom Bacillati; phylum Actinomycetota; class Coriobacteriia; order Coriobacteriales; family Coriobacteriaceae; genus Collinsella; species Collinsella sp. AF37-9. Next base: position 24,381 of record NZ_QROQ01000028.1, read on the forward strand.
ATCGATAAAGAGCTTGGGATAGAACTGCTGAGGATAGGCACCCGCAGCCAGGAGCCCGGCTTTAGTGACATTGCCCTGGGAGTCGAGGAAATTCAGGCGCTCCAGCTTCGTTTTCTTGTCCGGCGCGTCGCGCATCGCACGGGGTGTCAGTGAGAAAGCACGCTCTATCGTGCGGTCGACCAGGGCCTCGTCAAGATCGCCTGCGACCGCGCCGGGCACTGCATCGCGATCACTGGGGCTCGTCCGTTCATACGATGACAAGGACAGGACCTCGGTCGACGAGAGCGGAACATCTTTGTCGTCGATGCGTTTGTAGCTGCCGCCTTGAGCGCCCCGCTCTATGACATAACAAGGCTTGCTCGACGGGTCGAGCTCCTCAATCGTGATGACCAGAACCACGGTGCCCTGGAGCTCCACGCGTTCAATGGTGTATTTGGGCGGATTGGCCAGTTTTCCGCGACCGCCGGCATCACCCATGCCCGCTACGAATTGGTTGAGCACCTTCTCGGTCTCAAAGTTCTCAACCGGGACAAAGCCCGCGCGCTCGCTCACGCCGAGCACGATAATTCCGCCAGCGGTATTCGCGAATGCGCTAACTGTTTCCCATACGTCGCGGGAAAGCGTCGTGGCGCTCTCCTTGACCTCGACGTTAAGATCGTCCGAGCCCATGCGCCTTAAAGACTCGAGCAGACCGGTCAGCTCGTTTTCGTTCATCTGCATGTCCTTTCGCTCGGCCCGGCGGAGAATGCCACGAATAGATTTCCTTCGTCTCTCAGTTATCTCTCGTAATTATCTCTCATCTTACTGCTATCTCTCATATTAGAGATAATTGAGAGATGAAAGATAAGATGTCTGCCATCTGTTTCATGTAAACATGTTTTTGCTGATAGAACAATCAGTATTGAGACAATACCATGATTGCTTGTCTCTTTGCTGCTCAGTTATCTCTCATATTTATCTCTCGTCTTTCGGTTATCTCTCATATTAGTGACGAATGAGAGACGAGAGATGCGTGAGTGGCGCATGGGCGTGGATTATTGGACGGTCGGAAAATCCCTCAAATAAAAAACGGGGCCGGCCTTACGCCGAGCCCCGTTTTCAAACGGTCAGTTAGTTATCCAACGCGCGAGCATAGCAGTCAACATTACGCCGCTGCGAACACTCCCAAGCCCGTTCCGATGATGCAGATTGCGAAGATGCCCAAGATGATCCAAATGGTCTTGACGCCCTTTTTATAGAGGGCAACGCGAGCGAACGTTGCCAGCAAAGGCAGCAGACCGGGGAAGATCGAATCGAACAGATCCTGCAGGACAATCTCCGAACCACCCACGTCAAAGGTCAAAGCCGTGGACAGCGAGCCCTGTGCCGCAATCATGGCGCCGATAACGGTCATTCCGAGAACACCGGCAGCATGCGTCATGCGAGACATAAGGTTGCTCTCTTCGGACTGCTGCAAAAACTTGGTTCCCAAGTCGTAACCCAGATGGGCGGCGACGATACGCGTTGCAAAGTTAATCACGGAGTAGATGAGCGCGTACACGATGGGGCCGAGCGGGTTGCCCGTCGAAGCGATGCCAATACCAATGCCGGCGGCAACCACGCGGAACGTACCCCAGTAGAACGAATCGCCGATGCCGGAAAGCGGTCCCATGAGGCCGACCTTCATGGCGTTAATCGAGGACGTGTCGAAGTTCTTATCGGCAGCCGCCTGCTCTTCCATCGAAACCGTAAGGCCGGCTACAAACGGAAGCACATGAGGCGTGATGTTAAAGAACTCGGTATGGCGATCGAGCGCCGCATAGTAATCGTCGTCGTTGGGATAGATCTTTCGCAGGGGCTTCTGAATGGTGTACATGAAGCCCATTGCCATCATCTTGTCGTACGACTGCGAGCACTGGCTAGTAAACTGGCGAAGGAACATGCTCCGATACATATCGGGAGTCATAATCGCGTCCTTCTTGGCCTCTTTGAGGCCGGTGTTCTGGATAGCCATTAGAAGTCCTCCTCTTCATCTGCAGCAACCGTCTGCGGACCGGACGAGCCCTCGCGGAAGGCCAGGAGCAGCGCGACGCAAATGGCAGCTGCGGCGACGCCGACCACGTCCATCTTGAGATAGATGACCATAATGAAGCCCAGGAACAGCCAGGGAAGGAGCTTGTTATCGCCCATGGTCCTGATAAGAAGTGCGAAGCCGATGCAGACCATGACGCCGGATGCAACGTTGAGGCCGTCCATCACAAACTGCGGAATCGCGTTGAGCGCATTGTTGATGAGGTCGGCACCAAAGAACAGTGAGCCAAACACCAGCAGTGCAGACGGAATGCCAATCGACAGCGGCACGATAGTCAGATGGTACAGATTCGCCTTGGCAAGATCGCGATTTGCCAGAGCGGTCTCAATCTTCTTGCAGGCAAAGGCACCCGGAACGGCGTAGCAGAAGTTGCGCCACACCTGAAGGAAGACGGAGACGGGAAGGGCGAGCGCGACGGCAGTTGCCGTGCCTGTACCCGTAATGACGGCAAACGCGCAGCCAAGCACGCCGGAGGTATAGACCTCGGGAGGAACCGCCGCGCCGACCATGATGGCACCCATGAACATGGACTCCAAGGCAGCACCAACGATAACGCCCTGTTGAACGTCACCAAGAATCAAGCCAACGAACAGCTCGTAAACAACGGACGGCCAGGCATTGTAATGCCAAATAACTGCTCGTCCATGGACGCCATAATGCGACCAGTGCAACTAGGAGGTACTGGGCAACTATTTTGATTAACCCCAGTAATAAGCCTGCAGGCGAGACGTTCAGCACGTCTCGCCTGCAGACAACAGCAGCAATTTGAAAGGATTAGTAATTCATCTGGTGATAGTAACGACGCGTGGTGAGCGGGTGGT
>NZ_QROQ01000029.1:0-229 GCF_003475115.1 Collinsella sp. AF37-9
CCGCCCCCGGGACCCCCGCCATGAAACCGGCCCATCTACTACGTTTGGGCGACATCCCCCGACCATGGCGTCTCGGGCAAAAATAAAACCGCAGGTAGGCGGCCTGCGGTTTTCGCGAAATACGGGGTATGGTCGAGGGGTCGGGGTTAAACGTAGTAGATGGGCCGGTTTCGTGGCGGCGGCATCGCAGACAGCCGACCGAGGGCGCCCGGAAATGAGCAAGGCACCC
>NZ_QROQ01000029.1:239-26585 GCF_003475115.1 Collinsella sp. AF37-9
CGGCGGCATCGCAGACAGCCGACCGAGGGCGCCCGGAAATGAGCAAGGCACCCGTCTAACGACCGATTTCCAGCCAGTTGCATAGTACGTTGGCTCGCAACTCCATTTCCGTCGTCTTTTGCGCCTTAGTTTTGCACCTATAGCGTAATTCCAAGCGCGAGCAAAGACTTCTCACGATCGCATCAAGCTGCTCGGCATCGTTAAGCATGTCGTGCGTAACCAGGAAGACGTCATACCCCATACTTTGCAGCGCCGTCATGCGTTTGGCATCGTGGCCCAGCACGGCGCCTGATCCGTGGATAACCTCTCCCTGAATCTCCACGATGCCTGCTTTCATTATGGTTGGATTTACGATCACGATATCCCCGTAGCAGACTTTTTGCCCTGCAATTCTCTGCGCCGATGCGGTAAGCGGTGTAAGGTCGTTAATATATACGTTTCGAAAGCCGGCACCGCCGCGCGAGCGAGGAAGCGATAGTAATAAAATTCCTGCAACTTCAAGCGGAGAAGCTGCTATACCTTTCACCAGCTGCGCGGCGTTGTAAAACTTTGTACCCCACTTTCGTCTTTTCATCTTACTGGCGTACTCATGAAGCTCGTGTAATTCGATGAGCGGCTTTCTCATCCAGAGCGAAGTGCCCTTTAGCCTTGTGACCTCCTTCGTTTTCTTTTGTCCGTAGGGCTCCTTCGTGTTTACCTGTTCTTTGACTTTTATGCGCGCATAAACGCGTTTCCATTGTGGTTCGTCTTGGCTTTCATCAAGGTCAAAGAGGGATTCGGTGGTTGCATTCTCGGCAGCCTCATTGGCTTTGCCTAGTTCCGCTTCTACTGCTACCGTGGGCTCAAAGACTGAGAACCATCCGCAGAATTCGTACATGGCAAGGACAAGATCGGTTGGAGACACAAAGCGCGCCATGGTAAATAGCGTCGCAAGTGGATTGGTAACCCTAAAGCTCATCGCGGTTTCCAGCGTGCTATCCACTCCGGAAGCATCATCACAGTGGATTGTTGTCCGTAATCCCGAATGGTAGTTAACGCCACCGGGCACTGTGGTGGTAATAATCGGGGTCTTGAGGATATCGGTTACGAAAGGGGCTTGGGCTAGAGCTCGCCAGCCGTCTTCTGGGCTTGGCAGTCTTGGGTAGAGGTCGCGGACCTGCGGTGGGCAGCGCCAGTAGCGGAATGCGGTGTTTGCGCAGACGATTTCGTCCATATGGGCCTCCCCTAGCTTTGGCTGCGTGCCGTTATGTTTGCAGGTAGACCGATTATCAATGGCGGCATCATGCCGGTAAGTACCAGAAGCTGACCAAATGCCGACAAATAGCTTGACGCATTTCGCCTAAAGATCGCCGTGCGGCACAAATCTGCTGGCAGGCGTTCTGGGGTCGTGGTCCCTATCTCCACATTTGTGCGTGAATCCCATGGCAAATTCAATGAAAGGTCGCATGAGCTTTATGCAAAACGCGCGATGACGTCAGCACATGAGAGATCAGCTAGAAACGCGTTTAAATATTTCGATTCGATTTTGGTGTCACCCTTGGTGTCAAAAAGAAAAAAGGCCAGAGACTTAACATCTCTGACCTGCGCTTTTGATGGTGGGCGATACAAGATTCGAACTTGTGACCCCATCCGTGTGAAGGATATGCTCTACCCCTGAGCCAATCGCCCGTCGCCTTTCGGCAAAAGAGATACTAACATAGCCGTGCGTGGTTTACCAAGAACTTTTTGCCCTTGATTTTAAATTCGTGGGTGCTAGCCAAGCCAAAACAACCAAAGCAATCGGAAAAACCGCAGCTAAACCACCCTTTATCGCTTAATCCATGAGGTCTCGGGGCGGCAGATCAGTCGCGCGTTGTTGTAGGCCATGTCGAGCGTGAGGCAGGTGCGTGCGGCGTAGAAACCGTCCTCGCGCTGGATGGTCAGCGCCAGCTCGGGTTTGTCTCCGGTAAGGCATAGCGGCAGCAGCAGTTGGATCCGGCCGCCGTAGAACTGCGGCACGGCGAGCGTGTAATTGGCTGCGGCGCGGCGGGCGGCCTCGACGACGGCGCCCTCAAAGGCGCGGTGCAGCAGCAGCGAGTTGCCCTCCCCCATCAGGCTGGCGGGAATTCGTGTGAGGTTCTCCTCATCGCCCAGAATGTGGTCGATGTTGGAACGGATGGGCAGGCGGTAGTCAAAGACCAGCTCGGAGGGGTCCTCGGCAAAGCGCACGCGGCACGGCAGGTACTCAAACGAGACCAGCATGGGGTCGCTCTCCTTAAAGAAGCCCTTCAAAAACCAGCGCTGGCGCGCATCGGGCTTGGTGTTGGGCTCAAACAGACCGTAGATGGTCTCGTAGCGGCGCGTGTACAGGCCGGTGTTAAACAGGCAGCGGTCGTCGTCGAACACCAGCGGCAGGTTGGACGGCGCGGTCTGGTCCACGTCGCGCTCGGTCAGGAACACCGCGCGGCTAAACGAAAACGACAAGTAGTTTCTGAGGATGCGGTTGCCGGGACCCCAGTCCTCGGGGTCGGCGAGATCGACCAGACGGTCGTAGCAGGGCTCGGGGCAAAACGCAAAGTCGTAGACATTGCTGCACAGGGTGCTAGGGAGTTCCATGTGGCGTCCAATCAATTCATTAACCGGCGTGCGGATGCTTAGATTCTATACGAGCGACAGATCGCCCGTGCCCGCAACGAATCCGCAGCGCAGCTCTTCGGCTAGCTCGCTGTTCGTGCGGCGACTGGAAACGAGGTCCTGGATCCAGGCGTAGTACTGGTTGTCCTTTGGTTCGGGGCTGTCAGACAGCACGACCGGAGTGCCTGCGAACCTTAAGACGGACAACACAAAGACAAGGCTGGTTCGTTTGTTACCGTCTTCAAAGATGTGGTCCTTGACTATGTGCTCGGCCACGTAGGTGACCTGGTCAAAGACGTCTGCGAAGCGATCGGCCGGCGATTGACCGAATATCGTACAGAATGCACCCGCAAGCACGGACTCGACGCTTCCAAACTCAAGCGCGTCCCGGTCGCCTGTGGCGTCGGTTGTATAGCAGCGCCCGACCGTTATCAGCGTGCTGTGCAGGCGCATCACGGCCGCGGCCATATCTTCGAGCGAACCGGCATCATCGAGCACGAGCGGCGCGAACGGATGCGCTCCCCGCTTCGTGTCCGCCATCATGAGTTCTCCAAGAGCCTGAGCGCGTTGGGCATGTTCGAAATGGTCAGCCGAATAGCTTCGTCGATTGACGTGGTGCTGCCGAGCAAAATCGGTGATGCTGAATTTGCCACGTGCGCAGTTGAATGATCTTCTTGAGCAACGCAATCAGCGCCGTCATCTTGTTGAACATAGCTCCAAGGCATGTCTGACTCCTCTATAGCTTTACAGACGAAATAGCCTGCGAGTCGTACTCCAGAGCAATCGGTTGCCAGACGAGGTCTTCGATGGTGCAGTTTAGGGTGTCTGCAAGCGCCAATGCCGAGGAAACCGAGGCACGGCGTAGGTCGAGCTGGTTCTGCTCGTAGAGTTGTATGGCGCGAAGCTTAACCCCCGATTGGGCGGCGAGCTGTTTTTGCGTTAGTCCGGCAGCCTTTCGTGCCGCCTTGAGGCCCTTTTTGTCTGCCTGGGCGTTGTTCCATTTTTCGATGACAATCTGGGCGAATTCATCTTCGGAGGCCTCGTGGGGCGGATGGTACGAGCCGATGATCCAATCGAGCGGAGCGACTTCGAGTAGCTTATTAAAGCCCAAGCTGCTCATCCATTGCGTATAGGCCATAACCCACCCCGCCCAATACTGAGGCGAACGGTCGAACGGATAGGTCTCCCTACATCTGACGGGGGTCAGTCCCGCATGGGCGATAATATCGCGCGCGAGCTCGTCGCCCGTCATGCCGCAGACGACGCGAGGCATACCGCGCTCAAACTGTTTCATCTCAAGAGCGTTCGACATGATCGCCGTCAACTCGGCTGGAGTCAGCCCTTGGTCACAGAGAGCAAAATCGACCGCCTCGCCCAGCGTTCTCATTGCATCCTCGAGATACATCTCACTGTAGGCGTGGGTCATCGCCCGTCATCCCCTCTCGAATGATATCGACGATACGTATTCCCTCAAACGGGTTTTCGGCAAGGAGCTCCCGATACTGCGCCCTTGCCGCTTCATCTCGTTCCTTGGCCAATGGACCATACAGAGCTTGCTGCGCACGTTCAAATTCAGCAAAACGAATGCTCTTAAACGCACGCTCGCTTTTGAGCACAATCTGCTCCCCCAGGTTACCGAGCCTCATAGATCGTCCAAGCTGATCGACGGTGATCGTATTGTTTACAAAAGCTCTGGCATAGCTAAAGTACGAGTCGTCCGCACGCCACCCCCTTATTACGTCGCAAGTGCTCGTCTGAGGTAGAAAGTGATCATGGAGATATTCGCACGCCCCCGCGGCAATGGCGGTATCTTTGCGAAAAGAACGATGCTCAACGAGCAACGCTATCCAATGCAGGACGCAATATTGCGGCGATAGCAAGTCGAGAACTTTGAGATCGGCTATATCGAGTTCATAGCGATTCGCAAAGCCATCGGCATCGCGCGAGCATGCCCATTCCCTTGCAAGGTCGAGGCTCTCTGCGCAATAGAATCCCTGTCCATAGTCGTTATGGACTTTCCCCAGGCCAATCTGGGGAGTCTCAATGATCTTCTGAGAACCATGCCACAGTTCCACGCGAGTCTCCTAACAGGTATCGCTCTAGCGATAGTATAACATACTATCGCTAGAGCGATACCTGTATTCAAATAGCAAGAGGGTGTCTGGAACCGAGTTTGAGTTCAATACTGGCTTCTAAGGCTCGCCGAGTCCGAAAGTATGCGACAAAATTCAGACTTGCTGATCACGCCGGAGCACACTAACGCCTCGTCCTGCTTACAGAGCTTCATAGACACGCACCTCATCTTGCTCAATGCTTTTGCGGAATGCCGGGCGCATGTGCTCTGGTGGGTTGGTGACGATATCAACCTTTCGTCCAAGTTCCTTCTCGAGCTCATGGGAGAGTTCGTAAAGCGCGCCGAACGTCATGGTGTTGCCGCAGATTAGGCGCAAGTCAATATCGCTATCGGGCGTTTGCTCGCCTCGGGCAAACGAGCTAAATGAATATGCTTCGCTGACGTCGTATTGAGCAAGCACGCGGGAGGCGGCAGTGGATATGTCTGTAGGCGAAATCATGGGTTATTTGCCGTTCAGCAGTAGAACGTCAGGGGGCCAGCGCCGAAACCGCCGGTCCGGCTTTTGGCGTTCGGCGACCTCGAAAATGAGCGGCGCGTTTGATTTGACGAAGTCGGTAAAGAAAGTAAGGTCATCAGCAGTAAATCCTTCGACATTGAACCAATTAACCGCAGGCAAGAAGCATTCCGCATGGTCAAAGCCAGGGCCAACCGGACGCTCGACGGCTACGCGAACGGTCCCGTCATCTCGTGTTTCTGAGTAGGCAAACTGAGTGCCGTCATCTAGCTGAACATAGCTCAAAAGCATTGCTACCTCATTTACGACTTTTTGAGTTTAAAGCCTGCCCCTAACGCGGGATGAATCACACTAGTTACCCGATCCAAATACGTCATCTACAAGATCAGGCAAGTCTGTCCATACTTGATATGCGACAACGTTGTCCGGATTCATTTCTCTTGCACGACGTTTATCATCCGTGTTGTGCTTTGCGGCATTGGTCAAAGCCTGGTCCTTGTTGCCGTCAATCATTTCGAGATTTACCGACTTGAACTTTGACGCGGAGGACCTGTTGGGGTCAGTAGATTTTAGAACGCCAAGGTCGCGCGCTCTTTTCTCACATTGTGGCGTCGATGCAAAAGTTTCCGGGCATGGTGAGACATGATCGATAAGCCATACTTCAAAGCATGGGTTGGAGATCGCGAGCCTAACTCCCTTTGTCTTTGCTTCTCGTTCTGCTGCGGCTAGGTTTCTGAACTCATCTGAATCGACCACGATCCATGCGGAACTCAATGCTTCGATTTCGCCTGCTTTAACGGCCTTTTTATCTGAATCGAGCTCTCGCGAAAGCTGCTTGGCCACCTTCAAAGGGTCTCCGTCAATATGCCGATACAGCACGTTTCCGCGAACGTCCATTTCAGTAATAAGGAAGTTAAAATATTCGGTTTCGGTCACCTTTCCATTGGACACAATTAGGTGGCGCTTTCGCTTGGCTCTTGTCTGCTTTTTGCGGCCGCGAGCAAGCCCCCTCCTTTCTGTTTTAGCCATCTATGTCAGCGCCTTCCTTCATGAGTTGGGCTACAAGTTGATGAAAACTTGGGTTGGGCAGCGGCACATATACACCGTTTAAATAATTGCGCCCCAGATTCTCATTTGCGCGAGGAGAATATTCCATCGCAGCAATTAATTGCGAAGCACCTTCAGAGTCCTTTTCTACAAACCAGACCTGGTCACGTTCGAGCACCTCTTCCATGGGGCTGGTTCGCGTCATCAAGGTGACATCATGGGTTGAGAAGATTAGCTGCGCGCCCTTTGGATTTGTGTCGGGATCGGCGAACAGTGAGACGAAGTCGCGCAGGAGCGTAGGATGAAGACTCGAATCAAGCTCGTCAATTACTGTTGTGGCCCCACTGCTTAAAGAGCGTAAGGCTACCGAGAAAAACGCCAGCGCAGCTTTTGTGCCCTCCGATTCATGGGCGGAGTCCAGCCAAAAGCCATCTCCCGAGCCTTTGTGGTGGAAGAACAGGTCATAAGCGAACGACAATTTAAAGTCTTCTGCAATTTTATTACGTGCCTCTTCCGGAATCTCATCGAGTCCAATGAGTGAGTCTTTTAAACCCATGACGCCTTCCGATTGACGGACATCCATGCCGTCAATTCCGATATCAGCATATTTAATGAGCTGAGATAGCATCTGAGCTCGTGCGTTATCGTTGATAAACAGCTTTTTTATGGTGGCGAGTTCTGCTAGATAATGCGTTGCATCATAGAGATTGATGTCATTGGCAAGAGCTGCGAATGCGGGTTGAATTACATCACTTCCAGCCGCCGCGGCGGCAGATAAGAACAATGAATTATTGCGCGTGATATCCCAAAGTTGTTTTTTGGCGCCTGTAAAGGTGCTACCAAATTTAATTGACTGTTCCCCGTTTATCGAAGAGCGGTCATAAAGAAGAGACGGCTGTTTTGATCGATACACAGTGAGATTCTCATATGTAACCTCATTTTTGTTTACACCAAATGAAAACTCATACTTCAAATTGCTGGCGATAAAATCTATCGAGAATTCTGTGTCATTTGATCGCGATTCCGAGTCAAGTAAAAAAGGGACGATGGGTATTTGAGAATTCGCATCGCCTGTCGCATAACCTGTACGAACAAAGTAAGAGACAAAGTAAAGAGCATTTAGGAAATTTGATTTGCCTGACGCGTTTGCGCCGTAAACCGCAGCCACTCGCACGGGCCCAAGTTCCTTTTTGCTCGAAATCGGTTCAAACGAGAACTGCTGAGTATCTCGAAAGCTCTGAAAGTTCTTAAATGAAAAATTGAGGATCATCTTTAGAATCCTTCTCAAATATATCGATTATTCACAGACATCCTTAAATAACAAAAACAATTATATAGTTTTAAAACCGATATTTGTTAGCTTTGAACAAATATCGCTTTTAAATTGAGATATTAGACAATGAACCTTATAAGTACGTATGACATAATGCCTGAAGCATAATTCTCTACACTGATATTAAGAGCAATCTTCAGTGACAGTGTCTCTTAATCTCACTCACTATGCCGGCGCATCTCTTCTCAATGCTGTCGGGAAAGAGCGAAGCTTCGGTAATGCCAAGTTTACTCACCTCGTTCAGTATTGATGCTTTCCTATCAGATGGCACTATGCAACGACCGGTTATTACGGGGCTGTCTTTGGGTAGTGGACTTATGAATTCCTCAAACGAAAAATAAGGATCTTCACCACGAATGTCATTTGGGAAAAGGATATATTGCCCCGACTGAGCGGCCTGTCTATCAAGATATCTAGTTCCGTAGACAAATAACGTGTCTTCGCAGCACTCCTTAAACCATTTTGCCTGATCGGTTGGTTCAGGGCAATTTGAAAGCACTAGATCACGTTGATAGTCAAAGTATGGTCTAGATATTGCAAGTGAAGCAAAGTCTGATAACACTTTAGAGTTCATAAACAGATGCCACGAGTCCGCGATTGCCTGACAGATGGGATATTCCTGCTTATCCCCTCCCGGTCGCCTAAAGATAAATACTTCGCCCACGTCATCCAGATTTCCGCAGGCGAAATAGAGGGCTGCAAGTGCATTTGAAGTGACATCTAATAGTCTGGTGGGGACTCCGTAGTGCTGGAGACAGGCTAAAAGATCAATTGGAAGCAAATCTCGATTAAAAACATTTGGCAATATGCGGCACGCAGTTTCAATAATATCCGCCTCGTGCTTAAGGGTGCCTATGATAGGAGAAATGGCGTCACTTCCCGGTTTACGCCAAAGACTGTCTCTTCCGATTGACGGAACAAGATCAAACTTAGTGGATCCTTGTCCACGAAACACAAATGTAGACTCAATTGTTCTGGCGTCACCATTTATTGTTGGTGAAAGACCTTTGATGTATTTGATATACGAGGCTACATCTTCAACCTCAACTTTAGCTTCATTAGACATATATCAATCCTTTAGCGGAACAAGAAGCTTTATAAACGGCAGTATTTGAATTGCAATTATCTTATCGCTCTGGCAGATGGGGTGTAAGGTTCAACATCGGTAATAGATCGAGAGGCAGTTGAGCTGAATAAAATAGTGCCGTCGCAGCGATAGCTGATACGGCACCAATCTCTAATAAATTGATTTAGTAGAAGGCTAAAGACTTCTGCAATGGCTGCATTCACTTCTCCCCTGGTCTCACTTAAACGAGGCCTTAGCAGCGATATGCGGCAGCAAGGAGCGCTGTTCCCAGAATGAAAAGCGTTAAGGAAGCGGCGATCCAGCTGTTGTCGGCAGTCTTGGGGAGTGTCACTGCAGTCGCAGCGGCGGTTTTTGGTTTGGAGGACGCGGTCACCGTCGTCTTGGTCGTTATGTTTGTTTTGGGCGACGTGGCCGCAGGCTTCACCGCGGGATCGGTCGGCGAACTAGCACCGGGCTGCCCTGCAGCAGGACCGGCACCACCAGCAGTTTCACTAGCCCCGCCACCTGGCACCTCGCCCCTGTCCGTCTCCCCCGCCGGAGGCGTGGCGACATCGGGCACAACCACCACATGCGGTGCCATCGCACCGGAGGCATCCAACACGCCGCTAGCACCAAAAGCCCCACCAACAGGTGCTACAAACCGCTCAGACACAAGCGACCCGCTCAAGCACGCAACGCCGCCGTCGGCGCCGGTCGCATCAAGCCACGAGGCGTCGACGGAAAGCCGACAGCCGGCCGCACCAGCGCCAAGGCCCGCGTCCTGCAGATACACGCCGTAGGCGCGCACGCCCGCTCCGGACCCGGCGCCCGCGGCAACGACGCGTCCGCCACCGCGCACGGCCATGTCGCCAGCGATCACGCCGGCGACCGCCTCGTCCGTGATATCGGCCCCGTCCGCCCGGGCATTGACGGTGCAGCCGTCCACCACGAACGCCTGCGAGATGTGGATCCCGCACTGCGAGCCCGTCGCCTTCAGTGTCCCGGTCCCGCGAAGCGTCAGGTTGCCCCACACCTCCATGCCGCACAGCGTGATGTCCGCATCGGGCGCATGTGACTCCGTCACGGAGTTTTACCCGGCAAGCGTCAGCACCAGGTCGCCTTTGGCGCCGATGGCCTCGCCCGCGTAGCCGTTAAGGTCAAGGTGGTCGGCATCGGTCCAGGCCCAGCCGGGGCCCGACACGCCCGGCTCGTAGTACGTCGCGCCCGCGATGATGAGGCTCTCCGCACCCGCGGCATAAGAAGGCCCGCCCAGCAAAACGCATAGGCAGGCCATGGCAACAATCGCAATGTAATGACGGCTGGTGTAGGACTCGGCAGCAAACATACCCGCTCCGATCTTCGCAGGAGCCAATAGAATGTGCACCAGAAAATGCCCTGGTAGCAGCAGTTATTAGTTTAGCGAGATCAAGCCGTAAACAAAGAAAATGTCCCTGAGCAGCGCCAATAATTAGGTGTAAATCGTTTTGCCAATCGGTGAAAGTAGAGATAGCGTCCGGCTCGGGCGCCTAGAGGCCACTATGAGAACGCCCTTAACCTATAAGCGCTTCATGAAGCTATGGATAGGGTTCGAGAGGAGCTGTCAGGGTGGGAACCTACCTATGCCAGCTCAATCGAGCTCTCTGCGACCTCAATGCCTGGTGCGTATTTCTCTACCAGCGCGTCCAGAATTACGCGGTTGCCATTTGTCATCTTTGGAGAAGAAACGATCTTCATTGACGAAAAAGCTTCATCAGAGATAACGAGATCGTAATAGGGCGGGATTCCAGGATTGCACTTATCAAGTATGATGTCATTCGCTCTCTGAACCCGATCTATTCGGACATTGCTTACACTAGCGATACCTATTGGAACGGCTGACAAGATATAACGCCACTCTTGTTGATATGACCACGCAGCGGCTTTGTGAACTCCAAGGGCAAGTATTTTAGCTTCAACCCCACCATTTCCAAAAGTGCTAATCACTTTTGGAAATAAAAGGGACTCGTCATTTGTATATTCGACCTTGTGAAGCATGTTGATATTACGGGCGGTTTCAAAAAAGAAATAGTCTTTATCCCAAAACTCCTCGAGAGGCAGATGAAGGCCATCAAATGAACCACCAAGGGCATTCAGAACTGCTTCACTTGATAACTTATTGAGGCTCTCAGTAGACACAGAGTACCGCCTAAACGGATGACTCTTCATCTGGATTCTTACGCCACATTCAGCTCCAGCATACTCGCGCCACATGGGGATGCTCTCCTCATCAGAAGAGGTCCAACAACTGACGAGCTTCATTTTTCCAAGATTTTGAGAGTCTGCTGAACGCTGTTCTTGTGGGTCATCAACCTTATCTAACCGGCTGAACCTGATAGTCCGATTATGCAGAATCAAGGCCAGCGTATCTAGGCTTGCATAATGATAGAGAACGGCGGGTGTTTCCATGTTTGGCTCCTAGCTATAACAATGAGTCCATATCGCAGTTCATAAAAATTTATAGACGCGATCGTCGACGCGCCAATGCCAATTAAGGCAGTAAACCTTAATTCTTGCCTTGCGAGCGCAAACACGGAGATGGCCAGAGATGACGTCGATGGCATATCGCTTTCACACCCCTAGCACGATGATTGACGCACATATGCACCACGATTTACGCCGTGCATACACATCAGCGTTAAGCCCAATCGTCACCACAGCCCTCTTCCAATGAAATGGAATATGACACTACGAATTACCATAATTTCCCGAGCCATCAAAATGCAATCGCGAACCATTTCAAGCAAATAGGTGTTGCCTTGAGAATCGTTGGTCCCATCCTCACGCAAAGTGCGAATGACTTGAGTCGCGCAATCGAAATCTGTCCGATTATGACTAAATGCATTGCGCAGAACCGGATTCCAACACTGCTTGATAAGGCCAGTAAATGGGCCCGTACCGACAGCGTTGAATCGCTTTGCCTTAGGGGCTGTAGAAAGTTTGTCGAACGACTTTGCACCTAGGTCTACGCCTTTGGGCATGACATCGAACGCCCCGTTACATTCGATGTTGTCGAGCCCGATAAACAGAACAAGCAGGCTGCCAATAAGCTCATATTCCCGACAATAAAGCTTCTCAATATCACTAGGAGTGCAGCAGAACGTACCGTACTTTTCCAAGTCATAGGCGTCTCCCGCCACAAGAAAAGTAAAACCGTTGAGGAGAACCGGATAAGATTCGGCTACGGAATCCAGAACTTCGTTGATTTCAGCAAGCAGCGACTTGGCACTCATATCGGTTTTGAGATAGTAACCTGCTAGGCCGGAAAGCGCCCCTGCCTCTAGACCAGAAACGAGTTTTTCACATTCAACAGCGCGCTCATACGCGTCACTTCCTGCAATCATGGGGAAACCGAGCCAAGACATTCTCGCGATTCGGCTCAGCAAGGGATAGTGTCGATTGTCCTCGTCGAGCAGTTTGCGTTCGAATTCCGAAAGAACCTTATCCGCATAATCGTCATGCCCATCGCAGTACAGTTGAAAAGCGGTCCTCAGGGTAGGCCAGTCTTCGCGGTAATAATGAAGACAATAAACCATATCGCTCACGTGCTCGCTGAGTTCATCAAACGGAATCAGCCCAGAGGCTCTGATAAAGGGGCTTGTCATGCAGGCACAATGTTCTACTGATATTTTATATGACGGAAGCTCACCAGATAACTCCACCATAACTCGGGCGCAATCTAAATTTCCATCCATGGAGGCAACCGTGCCAGGGTCGAGATTAAAATCAATCAAAGCGCAGCTCGGGTCAAGGCGAACCGCTCCGTCGATTCGGTTCCGGCACTGCGGACACAAGTATCTAACCGGATAGTCATTAACAAATCCAGCCTGGACGCGCAAACGATGCACGCATCCACATACTCCGCAAGTGACAAAGAAGTTCTTAACCACAAACACCTCTATTCAACTTCGCTGATTGCGTGAATCATAATTAACCAACCGATGTTAAATCTGATGCAAAGGCTATAGAAGAGAATTACAAAATCTCCTCGCATCTCCCGCGAACATCCTCAAATTCATGCTGTCGTCTTTATTCTATAAATAATGCCCAAAGCGACGCCTTGATAGCCCCTCGCCAATTGCCGAATCGGCAAATCCGCGTGAGCGACAAGATAATTCATCGGGCGAAAATCAAAAACTGGATAAACCTCGACGAGAGCTGCCACAAGATTACGGCGAACGCCTCACTCGAAGTCCTTCTTCCTCAATCTCGATACGTAACGATCGAGCTCGTAAAGAGCATCAATGTAGAGCTAGGCGACATCTCGAATACCCCCAATGTCAAAGCTAAGCCCTTGGAAATGGAGTCCTCCGTCCTCGTTCCAATCTTCCGAGTTTGTTGCCAGGACGACATCATCGTCCCGAACGCTTTCGGTCTCTACGATACCCTCTATGTATAGGCGATAGAGCTTCGCCTTAGGAAAGCCATCCATGATTGACTTGGTGCGGACATCCGCACAAATCCGTCCGCCGTCGAATTCGTACTTAGGGTGTTTGTTCGTTCTTTTTGGGTGCTCGACCACGAAAGAGCGGATAGACTCAAAGAAGTCCAGGCAAAGCTCAAGCCTTGCGTGATCTGAGAACTCAAATCCGTTCGAGACATCGTCACGCAGGCAGTTCTTGACCAGCCAATAAGAGCGCTTAATCCAATCGTCGAGAACAACAAGGTATACGACATCCTATGGCTTGCCGCTGAACCTGCCTTCGATTGTCGCGTTGAAATCCTGAATGCTATATTCAATTTTCAGTATCAATTCCCAAATCAGCTTACGGCGAGCCCCGTCTTTCGCGAGTCACTTTTTACCTATGCCAAGGTCCTTTTTATCAAGTCCGTCAGTCGTGCGAAGAGGCATCAATGTCTGCATAGATTCGCCTCCCAAGGAAATACAGTTCTGGTTACACTCGAAGGATACCGTGCTAAAAAGCCCAAACGATTGCCAAATCAATGGATCTGGACGAACAGCAAGAGATTTATCGGACAAAAGCTCGAAACCGGATAAGTCTTGGCAACATCAGAAAAACAAAAGCAAGACGCTATGAGCAGGACATGAAAAGCCGGGAAACCCTCCTGCATGCTTATCCGCGGATTAGGCCGACAATAATGGCGTTCAAACAACCAGCGCCTACGCCGCATTCATGGAAGGGGCATTCGATGAACAATGCTAACACTTTCACAGGGCTCGACGTTCACGCCCGTTCGATAAAGGCCAGCCGCCGACCGCGGCCGTAAGATGGGCTGTCGCGACGCGCATATCCTAGCTGCGTTCAGCACCAATGCAAACGCAGGCGAACGGTAAGGAGGGTTTAGGGCAGCGCATCAAGGCTCAACTTTTGGGTTATGTTTCAAAAAGTGTGGCATTTTTGAAACATAGTGGGGGTGAGCCCCAAGCGTCAGAGCTCTTCAGGCCAGACAAGGCCCGGTCCGAGAATGATTTTCTCCCTGCCGACGGTCTTCACATTGGCCGTGTAGCTAATCTCTAGGTCCCCGCGCTCGTAATTGCCGTAGATGTCGTCGATGAGCTTGTCGGCATCGTAGGTCACGACCCACTTGCTCCTGGCATCGCCGACCTTTCGGGCGAGCGACCTATGCTTCGCCTCGTCGAACGCGCTGCGATACAGACCGGGGCCCTTCTGCACATACGGCGGGTCGAGGTAGGCAAACAGTTCAGAGTCGCCCATCCTATCGTCGATGAAGTCCTCCGCGTCGAGTCTCGTCACCTCAATGTCGTCCCTTCGCGCCGCGATGTCCATGACCTTTTTCTTCAAGGTCCTGCGGTTGAAGCGAACGTCCATCTTGTAGTTGCCGGTCTGCTCGAGCCCGCCTATGACGCCGCCACTCAAGATACCCGATACGTTCGTCCTGTTGAGGTAGAAAGCCGCTTTGCCGAGCTCAAAATCACCCACCCCGTCATGATTCTGGTACATGTCGCGCATCTTCTTCCAGGTCTCGATGTTCAAGACGGCGGAGTCGATGAACTCGCACATCTCTTCGGCGTGATTGACGATGGCACCCCACATGCAGTACACGGCGCGGTCGTAATCATTAATCACGATCGAGGACACGTCGCCCTTCAGGAGAAGTTTGATGGCCAGCCCCGCACCGCCGGCGAACAGCTCGGCGTAGGGATGCCCAAGCAAGTCGTTCATCTCGAGGATCGCCCTGATCTCGGGGTACAGCTTCGTCTTCCCGCCAGGATACCTGATGGGCGTGTACGTAGTCGCCATCTTCTCACCTCCTCAATGTGTCGAACAAGCGGCCTCTCTATTGTTCCCGTTCATACTGCTGCCGTTTTATGATTGCGTCAACTCTTCGCTCGAGTTTCTCGTTAAAGTCCCTAATCTCCGACTCATACCTCTCTTTCCAGATGGCGGCGACAGCCAAGCCGTTTTCGCCCCACAGCCCTTCGGCCTTCTCTCTCCTGAACCATTTCTTGTAGTGCTTGCGCTCCTTATCCCCGCCGTTGTGCTCGAAGTCGCGCTTTGAGTCGGCAAATCGGCTGAGCATGACCTGCTTGGTGTAATGCCTGCCATTGCTCCAGAAGTCGTCTTCGTCCGAGAGGCCGCAAAGCAAATCGTATATGGACTGCTCAGGCGACTTGTCGCCTCCGGGTAGCACGAATCTTCTGGCGCAATCCTTTATCTTCTTTGCCGCATCCCTGTTTGAATCGGCGTCCACAACGAAGCACACGCCTCGCAGCGAGGCTATGTCCCTAACGGCGAGCTCTCCCAGCTCGCCGCAGCTGAGCTTCGCGGAGACAATATCGCATTTCCGCTTCAGCCGCGAAGGCATTATCTGCCCGAGCACCCACTTCGCCTCGTCGTCCTCGCACCAGATTTCGACCTTGGGGCCCTTTTTCGGCCTCAGCGGCTCAACCATGAGGTCAGCTTGAATCTCGTCTATCGGCGGATTTATCGTCAGCCTGATCCCGGACTCCCTCTTCTTGAGATACAGGACCTTAACCGCATCGTTTTTGCCCTGCGTCTCCTTGACGGCCTTCTCAAGGAGCGTCATCGAGTGGGTGGTGAAAACAACCTGCACCCTCTGAGCAGCGGCCCGCTCCTTCAGCAAATCGAAAAGTCTCACCTGGGAGGAGGGGAACAGGGTCACGTCGAGCTCGTCGATCAGGAGAAGGCCACCCCTGTACTCCTCGCCCATGGCGTCGGCGAGCCGCTCAAAGGAGATGAGGGCGCCCAATATCTGTCCAAGGTTGTCCTGCCCGGCGGAGTTGGCGAGGTAGTCGTAGGTGGCGGTGTTGACGAGAAGGGTCTCCTTCTGGCCGTGCTTCGACATCCTGACAACATCGGTGGTTTTATCCTGGTCGACCATAACGCGAGCGTACCACTGGTTAAAGCGCTCGATCTCGCTTTCCGAAAAGTCCGTCTGCTCGGCCTGCGGGTTAAGGAACTCGCCGACTGGGTTGGTCCTTTTCAGGCCGAGGTAGATTACGGGGTAGTCAATGTTACCCTCGCCCTTGGCTCGGGAGGAGCCGGTCACGATACGAATGGAAGATTTGTCTTTTGCGGGACGCTTAAACGATTTGACCTGGACGTGCTGCCCCTGGGATCCGGAAATGGCCTCGTCCCTGAAATTGACGTAATAGAGATGCTCGCCCGGGATATCGTGATCGGGCGACATGTTGAATATGTCGGTGAACTTGGTGCTGAACGGCCTACCGAAGATGGTCCTCCTGTCCCTGAGCCCGAACGGTTGCCCCAGCATGCCCAATATGGTGGACTTGCTCGTCCCATTCTGTCCCGCTATCACGGTAACGAGCTGCCCGAGCCCAATCTCGAGATCGTGCATGGCACGGAACCTGGAGACTTCAATCCCCTTGATGCCGAACGGTTCGAGACGCTTAGGTTTGCGCGACATGCCAGTGCTCCTGCTTCCTCAATCGAGCCTTTGGTACATCGGCCATTTTCCCACTTTGTAGCTTTTAGCGAAAGCGGACGACAGCGGCCACTCGGCAAAAAGAACGCCCGTTTCGGCAAAAGGTGCGGCCACACTGCCCGAAGTAGCTAAGCAGCGAGGCCCAGCGCCATCGTCGCGACGTTGACCGCGAACGTAGCCCTCGTCAGAAGAATCGTAGCTATGTCCTCTGAGCTGACCCGCCTGCCGATGCCGAGGGCTTTTCACAGCTCTCGAGAGAACAGGTCCTCCCTCACAGCGACAGGGCTGCCCGCTCCCCGTCCTGCGCCCAAGCCCGCTCGCTCTCGGTCAAAGCGTTATGGCGCCAGCGGGCGACGAGCCTGTCGATAAATATCTTGAAGCAGACAAACAGCACGGCGAAGGCAATGTAGCCGATGGCCAGAATGGCGAGCAATGTGAACGTGAACAGCGAATCGCCCGCAGCATCTCCGCGGATGTCAACGCAGGCCGATTAGTTTCTATCAAACGCACAGACTATGAACCAATCTTAGTAATTTTTCTTCTCCGGATATCAACAACAGTTGCAGCTAGAAGCTCTAAGCACAAACGCCAAGTAGGCTAGAAACTAACCAACAATGGCATCCGCAATCATTAGTACGTTGCCGTTTAAATGGCCCTCATCTACATTTTCTATAGCTTTGAATTCAATCCATTCGGCACCAGAAATATCTAAGTTCTCAAGCTGAATTGGAGAGGTCGATTTACTAATGTTTTTTTCAGTATGAATGCATCTGAAATCGGAATCGCCTTTGTATTTAACAAGAATTTCGAATGAAGTAGAGTTGCCCTTTCCATCAATATTTGTGCTGGAAGGGGCGATGGTAATGGACAGCTTGGAATAGTTTCCGCCCAAATAGTAGTCGGCAAAGCCACTGCAAGCTGAGCAAGATCCAATAATTCCCCAGCGGTTGGGGTCATAGCGATTTCCCGCAGTATCTTTCGCGTTCGTATCGCCTGACTGTGAATAATTGGATGACGAGCCGGGCTTATCTTTCAATAATGCCCGGCTAGAATCATCTGATGCAGCACTGGAAACAGAACCACCGCCATTATTCGAGTTCAAGCTCACGCGCTTTAGTTCATTAAGCTCATCTTCGAGCTCTTGGATTCGGTCAGTTGCCTTTTCATAATCGTCTGTAGATACAACAACATTATTGTTAACTACTATCGGATTTTGCACCTGTGGCACCAAATAGGCTACAGCCACTTCGGCGCCAATAGTAAACAGGCCGGTTATAACCGAAATTGCTAAATTCTTAGCAAAGCTATCGGATTCTTTTGCCATCCAGCGACTCCATAGTTCAAACCTCGTCGATTACAGATACTTCTTCCACACCATCTTGTCCACGATGCCGGTGTAGCTCTGGATGATCTCGACCACCTTGGTGGACACGGTCTCGTCGGCGTAGTCGGGAACAGGAGCCTTGGGCAGCGACCCCTCCGCGTCGAGCTCGACGGCGGTGTGGACGGCCTGGAGCAGGCCCCTCTCGGAGATGCCGGCTAGTGTGAAGCGGGCCTTGTCCAGCGCCTCCGGGCGCTCGGTGGAGGTGCGGATACACACCGCGGGGAACGGACGGCCGACACTTGCGAAGAAGCTCGACTCCTCGGGCAGGGTGCCCGAGTCGGAGACAACCGCGAAGGCGTTCATCTGCAGGCAGTTGTAGTCGTGGAAGCCCATGGGCTCGTGCATGCGCACGCGCGGGTCCAGCTTGAAGCCGGTGGCCTCCAGGCGCTTGCAGGACCGCGGGTGGTAGGAGTACAGGATCGGCGTGTCGTACTTCTCCGCCAGCGCGTTGATCGCGGTGAACAGGCTCATGAAGTTGGCCTTAGTGTCGATGTTCTCCTCGCGGTGTGCGGTGAACAGCATATAGCGCTTGGGCTCCAGGCCGAGCTCGGAGAGGATGTCCGAGGCCTCGATCTTATCCAGGTTCGCGCGCAGGACCTCCGTCACGGGCGAGCCCGTGACGGAGGTGCGCTCCGGGGCGCAGCTAGTATCCTTGAGGTAGCGGCGGGCGTGCTCGGAGTAGGCCAGGTTGACATCGGAGATCACGTCGACGATGTGGCGGTCTCCTTGGGCAGGCACTCGTCCTTGCAGCGGTTGCCGGCCTCCATGTGGAAATTGGGGATGTGCAGGCGCTTGGCCGCGATGGCGGACAGGCAGCTGTTGGTGCCACCCAAGATAAGCAGCGCGTCGGGCTGGACCGGGACCATCAGCTTGTACGAGGCCGCGATGATGTTGCCCACGGTCTCGCCCAGGTCCGCGCCCACGGCGTCTAGGTAGACGTCCGGGTCGGCGAGCGATAGGTCGCGGAAGAAGATGCCGTTGAGCGTGTAGTCGTAGTTCTGCCCGGTGTGCGCCAGCAAGCAGCCGAAGTGGCGGCGGCACTTCTTGATGACCTCGGACAGGCGGATGACCTCGGGGCAGGTGCCCACGATGATGAGCAGCTTTAGGCGGCCTTCATTTTTGAACTGAAAATTTCTTTCCTTTATCTCCTTTCAGCTAATCGCGTTTAAATAGGTCCCTTGTATAAACCTTTTCTGAAACATCCGCGAGCTCGTCGCTCCAGCGGTTGGCGACAATCACGTCGCAGCCGGCCTTGAAGGCCTCCAGGTCGTGGGTCACCTCGGAGCCGAAGAACTCCGGCGCGTCCAGCGTGGGCTCGTAGACCACCACGGGCACGCCCTTGGCCTTCACGCGCTTCATGACGCCCTGGATGGAGCTCGCGCGGAAGTTGTCGGAGTTGGACTTCATCGTCAGGCGGTAGACGCCCACGACCGGCTTCGGCTTGCCCTCGTACACGCGGTCCCACACCATCTGCAGCACCTCGTCTGACACGAAGTCCTTGCGGGTGCGGTTGGCGTCCACGATGGCCTCGATCAGGTTCTGGGGCACGTCTCTGTAGTTGGCAAGCAGCTGCTTGGTGTCCTTGGGCAGGCAGTAGCCGCCGTAGCCGAAGCTGGGGTTGTTGTAGTGGCTGCCGATACGCGGCTCAAGGCACACGCCGTCGATGACGTCGCGGGTGTTGAGGCCGCGGACCTCGCAGTAGGTGTCGAGCTCGTTGAAGTAGGCCACGCGCAGCGCCAAGTAGGTGTTGGCGAAGAGCTTGACGGCCTCGGCCTCGGTGGTGCCCAGCACGAGCTCCGGGATGCCCACGGTGCCGTCGGCGTTCACGCGCTCCAGCTCGGCTGGGTCCGCCCCTTGGGCAAGCAGGCGTGCGAAACGCTCGGCAGCCGCGACGGCCTCGGGGTCGTCCTTGGGCGCGCCCACCACGATGCGGCTGGGGTGCAGGTTGTCATAGAGTGCCTTGCTCTCGCGCAGGAACTCGGGGCTGAAGAAGATCTTGCTGTCGCCCAGCCTCTCGCGAAGGCCCGCGGTGTAGCCGACGGGGATGGTCGACTTGATGACGATCCAGGCGTCCGGGTTCACCGAGCGAACGGCGGCGATGGCGGCCTCGACGGAGCTCGTGTCGAAGAAGTTCCTATCGCTGTCGTAGTTGGTAGGCGTGGCGATGACGGCGTAGTCGGCGCCCGTGTAGGCCTCCGCCACGTCGACGGTGGCGTGCAGGTCGAGCTCGCGCTCCCCCGCCTTGGCTTCCGCCAGGAAACGCTCGATTTCGTCGTCCTGGATGGGCGACTCGAAGTTGTTGATCTTCTCGACCTTCTCGGGCACGATGTCCAGCGCGTGAACTTCGTTGTGCTGCGAGAGCAGGACGGCTAGAGACAGGCCGACGTAGCCGGTACCGGCGACAGCGATCTTCATGTCATTCTCCAATTGTCAAAGAACAATAATTCGCATGAAAAATGGCCCCTGTTACAGGGCCATGATTTCCTAAATGTTGTAGTAGCGCTTATACCACTTGGCGAAGGCCCTCAGGCCGTCCTCGAGCGGCGTCGCGGGCTTGTAGCCCAGATCGCGCTGGAGCGCCGTGGTGTCCGCATAGGTGACGGGCACGTCGCCGGGCTGCATGGGCACGAGCTGCTTGTGGGCCTCGAAGTCGTAGCCGGCCGGGAGTACGCCCTCCTCCACCAGCACGCGCTGCAGCGTGTCGACGAAGTCGAGAAGGTTCTCGGGGTGCGAGTTGCCGATGTTGTAGACGCGGTGCGCGGCGAGCGGCAGCCCGTCCTCTCCCATCTTCACCTCGGGGGCGGCGTCCATGACGAGTCTGACGCCCTCGACGATGTCATCGACGTAGGTGAAGTCGCGGCGGCAGTCGCCCATGTTGAAGATTTTGATGGTGTCCCCGCGGCGCAGCTTCTCAGTGAAGCCGAAGTAGGCCATGTCGGGCCTGCCCATGGGGCCGTAAACAGTGAAGAAGCGCAGCCCGGTCGCGGGGATGGAGTAGAGCTTGGAGTAGGCGGCGGCCATGAGCTCGTTGGACTTCTTGGTGGCCGCGTAGAGCGAAACCGGCGAGTCGACGCGGTCCTTCTCGGAGAACGGCACCTTCTTGTTGCCACCGTAGACCGAGCTGGAGCTGGCGTAGACGAGGTGCTTGACCGGGTGGTGACGGCAGGACTCGAGCACGTTGAAGAAGCCGACGAGGTTACTCTCGAGGTAGGCGCGCGGGTTCTCGATGGAGTAGCGCACGCCTGCCTGGGCGGCGAGGTTCACCACGACGTCGAAGCCGTTCTCGGCGAACAGGCGCTCGATGAGGGCGGCGTCGCACAGGTCGCCGCGCACGAAGGTGAAGCGGCCGTCGGTGTCGGCCTCGGCCAGCATGCGCAGGCGCGCGTCCTTGATGTCGGGGTCGTAATAGCTATTGAGGTTGTCGAGGCCGACAATCACTTCATCGGTCTCCTCGAGCAGCTTCTTGACGAGGAACGCGCCGATGAAGCCAGCCGCTCCGGTGACGAGTATTTTTCTGTTCGCCATTAGTGAAACTCCTAAAACCTGAAAATCCTAAAAGGGAATCTTTCGGTTGATATATCCTTCAGTTGCATTTTCGCGAGGTATCATGCGACACGGATTACCCAAGACAATGGAATGACTAGGGACGTCACAGTTTACAAACGCCCTAGGGGCAATAAGAACATCGTCACCGACCGTAATACTTCAGACGACGGCGGCGTTAACGCCAACCCACACACAGTCTCCCAAAATTGGCGCTTCTTTTCTCTTACCGCGGTTCTCTCGACCGATCGTCGCGCCCTTATGCAAGTTGCAGTTCGCGCCGAAAATCGCAGCCTCATTCACCGTGATGTTAAAGGCGTGCCCGAGGTAGAGCCCCGGTCCGATTTGAGCGGCACGAGCTATCTCCAGGCCGCATCTCTCCTGCAGACGGTGAAGCAGCAGACGCCAAATGGGATTGCGCGAGCCATGCGCCTTACGGAAGACGAAGAGGAATCTGGGCAAATGATCGGACAGAGGCGAAGCATCTGCTCAAGAACGGCGACAATCGAGGCACCCCCCGAGAAAAACTTTATTGTCAAGACAATCGCTTCCTTTCAATTTGCTCGGTCAAAATGCGATTACTGCCGGCGCATTATCGCTTCTCAGGCAAGTGCGGGTAAACCCGCTCGCAGAAGTCCCGCTTCTCCTGCCAACCCATGTGCTTCGTGTTGACAAACTCACTCGAGTGTTTCTCACGGTATTGCTCTATCGTCCCGATTGGCCGCGCCGGGACACCGGCGACGACTGTGTTGTCGGGAACGTCATGCGTTACGACGGCGCGGGCGCCCACGATGCAGTTTCTGCCGATAGCCACGCCCGGCATGATCATGGCGTCCATCCCGATGTGCGAGTTGTCGCCGATCGAGACGCGGCCGAACCTATCGATATCGACCAGCTCTGGATACATATGCCTCAACGTCCAGGCGCCGCCGTCATGGGTCGTGATCTTAACGCCGCTCGTGATCCTGACGTTGTCGCCGATTGTCACCAGGTACGGCTCGGAGCCGAAGTCAAATCCGTTAAGAATCTCACACCCCCCCCCGATCGTGAGTCCGCGTCTTTTCAGGCGCTCTAGCTTCATCCCGGAAGGCATGAGGCGCCAAATGATGCTATCGAGTATTGACATCAATACCTCCAGATCTGCGCAATTTCGTTTCGCTTGTGCATCAAGCGAAACAACTCCTGTGAATGCATTTCCTAATGGCCCGTTTGACGGATTTTGGAACGAGCGAGCGGGCGAATAGCTCGGCTTCCCTCAACCGCAGCCCCTCCACGACCCCGTTACGGAACAGCGTCCGCCCCATAGCGGCACGGGCGGCGCGGTCGAATCCCGATCCAGAGGCATACGTGCTGAGGAATGCAGGCCTACCAGCATGGCGCACAGACGGCTCTTTCAGCTGTCTCTCATAGAGGAACGCCTCGTCAGGGTTCCGCCTCTCGGTCTCGATTCCGAATTTGGCCAAGCCCTCAAGCAACAAGTCGCCTTTGAGGGTGGACACGATGGCGCACGACACCTTTTCCGCCTTGCCTGACTTTTGACCGTGTCGTCCATAACCGCTGAAGTCGCCAATCGTCAGGTCACCGGCCCTCTCCCCACGGGCATACCTGCACGAGTAGCAGTTCTCTCGGTACGTGAGGGCCGAATGGTAGCCGACCTGATAGGCGTCGTTGCTTTTCGGCCCCTTTTTGTAAAAAAGGCCTTGAGTATCGCTTAAAGTTAAGCGAAACTTTGCAGTTTCGAAAGCTGGGTCGCGGAAGCTGAGCGCCGATGCAGTCCGTCCGCACCTCCCTTCTATCCCTCTAACATGCTCTTCGAGATAGGTCGAAGGACATACACCATGGCAGATTATGTCAACGGTCGTTAGACCGTCCTCCAACCTCTTGCCGACGAAGGTCCTCAGCGCGGCAACCTGGCAGGGAAGCCCGATGAAGAGCACGCCCTCCCCGTTTCTGATCTGCTTTTTCACGTTCTCGTAGACACCCGACATGTCGGACTCGGCGTACTTGGAGTTCTTGCACCTCTGAATATCGGATTCGCCGGACAGTTCGATGAAGCGAAATGCGTAGAGATCGTCCGCGGGTACGCCGTAGCAGTGGACGCCCCTTGAAAGCGCCCACCGGTAGCATGCTGAAGCGATTCCTCCCGACGCGGACGTGCGGCGGTCGCCGGCGTCGGTTTGCCACGCGGCAAACACCTCATCCGACTTTGCATGGAGGACGCCATCTGCCAAGAGATGGCAGGACTTTTCACAGGCACCGCATCCGATGCACACGTCCCCGTCGATCGTGGGAGTCCGAACTCCCACGGAATCCGATTCCAGCGTGATGCAGCCCTTTGGGCATGCTGCGGCACATGCCCCGCAGCCGGTGCAACTGTCTTTATCGGCTAGCTTCGGCGGCGTCATAGAGTCACCATGTCTTCCAGGATGGCGATTGATTCTTCTCTGAAACTGGAGATTCTCTCCTGTACATGGGGCCAATCGATTGGGGGTAGCTCCGCGCCGTTGGTTTCGTCACCGCAGCGATCGAGAACACCGAGTCGCTTAGCGAGAGAGAGCACGCGGGTGCTGTGACACCTGGTGTAGAATCGCATGTCTCTTTCATAGTAAAGCGAGAAAAGCATTCCGTGATATGAGGCGGTAAAGACTGCATCCGCATTCTTGATAAGTCCTAGGAACTCTGAGAGCGAAGCTGGTTTTACGCTTTGGGTTCCCCTTAACGGGATGCCGTAATTGATGTTCTTAACGATGAGGCCGTGCCTTTCTGCATAGAGACATGCATCTCTAAGACATTTACCATCAGGAGAGTCAAAATACACAAGGACATAACCTGGTTTGAAGTCCATAGGCTGAGTGATAGCGTCCCACTCGGCCGTCGTAAGGAGCATTGTGGGATCGCAAACCAGGTCAGCATCTCTGCCAGTTAGACGCTTAACCCAATCGACGGCACCGTCCTCGCGCACGGCGATTCTATTCATTTTGATGAGTAGGCGGGCCACCTCTTCATCATCATCTTGAGGCTCGTAGGCTCCAACCGATGACGCAAAGGCTACTTTCTTGGTTTTGTCTCCAGCAAAATCAAGAAAGTACGTATGATCGCTCTCGGTGATGTCTCTGCCCCAGATGATATCGGAACCGGCTACGACCACTTCATAGCTTTCTCCAAGGGTACGAACGTCGTCGGGATAAACTGGCTGGGAAAACTCCATATTGCGAGAAGCGAACTTGTTGAGCGCCGACTTTTTCTTCTTTAGGGCACGCCCAAATAGGATTTTTTTGGCCAAGTCTCTCGGACCGTGAATCTTAGCGGCTAGACCCTCGCGCCTCTCAATGGCTGGACACCGGTAATCAATCACTTCGCAATCACAGCCGAGGTAGCAGATTTTGTGATATAGGGCATATGCCTGTAAATATGACCCGAAGTTCGTTGATCGATGGAAAGTTAAGAGCCCCACCTTAGTCATTATTGCTATCTCCTTTTAACTTACGGATTAATGACACGATCATGTCCCAATTGATGGCGACAGAAAAAATTAGACATAAGGCGAAACATAAAACTTTGACGGCAAGGCCTCCCCAAATGTAAGTAAGCGAGGCGAAGATTGCCAAAATTGCGGTCGGCATAAGAATCTTTACATCAAGAGCCATGTCCATGTGTCTTCGTTGCACATCAACAACGCGCATAAAGGCAACAAGACCATATCCTACGATGGTCGAGATTGGGGCAGCATAGACGCCGATTGGGCCCAAAAGTACGATGAGGACCGTGATGCTGACTACCGCCGAAACAAGTGTAGCCTCCAGCACTTTACGAGATTCGTTATTTACTAGGTAAATGGGACTTACCAATCCCGTAAACAGATTTGCATAGACGGCAATCATGTAAAGAGGCACCATGCCGAAGGCGTCATTATAGCTGGCGTCAATCATGAACGGCCATATAAACGGAAGGGCTGAAATAATAAAAAGAAAGAGAGCGGAAAAAAAGCGAACTGCACTGTCAACGATTTGTCGAATGAAGGACGCACCGTCTTCATCGTGATAGTGCAAAATAACTTGTTCGGTCCATGAAGCGTTGAATACGCTAAAGACAGTCGAATAGATGAATGAGAACTTATTCGCTACAGATATTAGACCATTGGCGGCTGTGCCTAAGGCAGTTGAGATAACCACTCTGTCTGCCGACTGCAGCGCCCACCAAGACACCTCATTTGGCATAAGCGGAAAGGCATATCGGGTTAGCCTTTTGGCTTCCATCACGGAGCATAACGACGGATTAAAATAACGCCAAAGTCTATCCCTGATCGTGACAGTAACCGTGCCGGCAATTGGACCGATGCAATAAGCGGCAAGCATGCCCTCAAGGCCTAGAGAAAATACCGCGAGAAGAATAACGTTTAGGACTAGCGTCACTGAAGCCGAGATGAAGCTTCCTAGGGCAAAAGAGACATTATCGCCTATCCCTCGTGCCGAGTAGAGAGCAAGCTGCAGAGTGATATTGAATACAACGAGCGGCAGGAGCACCCACTTGTAGGGTAATGATGCAAAAGGTGCCGAAACAACGAATAAACCAATGTATACAACAATTAGAGCTAGCGACTCCAGGTAAGCTGTCGAAAGGACTGTCGCGACTGCATGATTATCACCACGAACTTCAGCAACGTAACGAAATATTGCCTGGGAAAGTTGGATGCCGACTATGGGGACAAATAATCCGCCGATGGTCGTCACCAAGTCGAGTGTTCCGTAGTCCGAAGTACTCAGCAGTGCTGTATAAAGGGGTAGCAGCAAGAATGAAAGGGCTGGTACCGTCAAGATTCTTTCGCAAATTGATCGAGGCGGCCTCG
>NZ_QROQ01000003.1:0-121032 GCF_003475115.1 Collinsella sp. AF37-9
ACTTAATGTGCTTTCCGTCTTGCGCAGGACTGTAGAGCAGGAAACTTAATTATGCGCCGCTCCCCGTCCGCGCCTGGCAAACCCTCCCTTGTACTCTATCAAGGTAAAGTGTATGATGCTGAACGTTACATGACTCACTTTACTTAACTAAAGTGCCACCAAGGGGGAATACCATGAATACCGATATGTCTCGTCGTCAGTTTGTTGGTCTAGCCGGCTCGTTTGCCACGGTGCTTGGCCTTGGTCTTGTCGGTTGTGGCGGCGGTGCCGGTAAGGGCTCTGCTGCCGGCTCTGCTGCGGCCAAGGATACGAAGGGTGCCGCGGAGTCCAAGAAGCTCGTCGTGGGCTTTGACAAGTCCTACCCTCCGTACGGCTTTGTGGGCGACGATGGCGAGTACGCCGGTTTTGACCTCGATCTGGCTAAGGCCGTTGCCGATAAGCAGGGCTGGGATGTCGATTACGAGGCCATCGATTGGGATGCCAAGGACACGCTGCTCAACTCCGGCGCCATCAACTGCATCTGGAATGGCTTTACCATGGAGGGCCGCGAGGACGACTACACGTTCTCCGAGCCTTACATGCTCAACGAGCAGGTGCTCGTGGTCAAGAAGGACGCGGGTATCAAGAGCTGGGACGATCTTGCCGGCAAGACCGTGATTACCCAGACTGATTCCGCTGCGCAGGATGTGCTCGAGGGCGACCAGAAGGATCTGGCCGCGACGTTTGCCACGCTCGATACCATCGGCGAGTACAACACGGCGTTTATGCAGCTCGAGAGTGGTGCAGTCGATGCCGTTGCCTGTGACCTCTCGATCGCTCAGTATCAGCTTGCCGCCAAGCCCGATGCCTATACGCAGCTCGACAAGCCGCTGTCCAGCGAGCACTACGCCGTTGGCTTCAAGAAGGGCGACACCAAGTCCGCCGATGCCGTGACCGAGTCGCTCAAGGCACTCTACGAGGATGGCACGGTCAAGGACCTCTGTGATAAATATGCAGATTACGGTCTGTCTTTCGATAATTGGGTGCTCAAGTAATGTCTATTCAGGTCATGATGCAGATGCTTGGCCAGGGGTTCTTGGTCAGCTTGCAGCTGTTTGTGCTGACGCTGCTGGGGTCGATTCCGCTGGGAATCCCCGTGGCGTTTATGCGCATGAGCAAAATTGCGCCGCTCCGCTGGATTGCGCGCATCTACATTTCGGTCATGCGCGGTACGCCGCTCATGCTGCAGATGTTTGCCATCTACTTTGCCCCGTACTACGTGTTTGGCATTTCGCTCACGCCCGATTCCAAGTGGACGGCGTGCGTCGTGGCGTTCATCATCAACTACGCCGGTTACTTTGCCGAGATCTATCGCTCGGGCTTGCAGTCCATTCCGCGCGGTCAATACGAGGCTGCCGAGGTGCTGGGCTATTCGCGCGTGCAGACTTTTTTGTACATCGTGATGCCGCAGGTCGCTAAGCGTATTTTGCCGGCGATGGGCAACGAGATCATCACGCTGGTCAAGGACACGTCGCTGGCGTTTGCCATTGGCGTGGGCGAGATGTTCTCGACGGCCAAGGCGCTGGTTGCCTCGCAAGTGAGCATGGTGCCGTTTGCGATTGCGGCGCTGATTTACTGGGTCTTTAACTTTGTGGTCGAGATGCTGCTGGGTGCCGCCGAAAAGAAGCTGGACTATTATCATGACTAACTCAGTGATGAAAATCGAAAGCGCGCGCAAGGCGTTTGGCGGCAATGAGGTGCTCAAGGATATCTCACTCGAGGTAAAGCGTGGCGAGGTCGTGGCGATTATCGGGCCTTCGGGCGGCGGTAAGTCCACGCTGCTGCGCTGTGCCACGCTGCTCGAGACACTCGACGGAGGCTCGCTCTCGTTTGGCGACCTTGCCGTTGCGACGGATGCGGGATCGGGCGCGGTCTATGCGAAGGGCGATGTGCCCAAGCAGGCGCGCTCGCGATTCGGCCTGGTGTTCCAAAATTACAATCTGTTCCCGCACTATACGGTGATGAAAAACATCACCGATGCCCCGATCCGCGTGCTCAAGCGCCCGCGCGAGCAGGCGGAGGCGCGTGCGCGTGAGTTGATTGTGCAGATGGGGCTTACGGGCAACGAGAACAAGGTGCCGTGTGAGCTTTCCGGCGGTCAGCAGCAGCGCGTGAGTATTGCCCGCGCCCTGGCACTCGATCCGGAAATCTTATTCTTTGACGAGCCGACTTCGGCGCTCGATCCCGAGCTGACGGCCGAGGTGCTGCGTGTCATTAAGGACCTGGCGGCGCAGAATATGACGATGGTAATCGTGACCCACGCAATGCAGTTTGCGCGCGATGTTGCCGACCGCGTGGTCTTTATGGACGGCGGTCGCATTGTCGAGGAGGGATCTGCCGAGCAGGTTATCGACCATCCGCGCGAGCAGCGCACGCGTGAGTTCTTGAGCCGTATCGAGGGATAGACTCAGGTATTTACTCAACTATTAATTGAGGCGAAGCCGCCACAGGTCTTACGGTCTGTGGCGGCTTTTTGTTTACATCGGCGGGGTTCAATAATTGCCCCACAAGCTTGTCTCTTCCTCTCGCCGCCTGTATTCATGCGCGTGCCGAAAGGTCTGCATGGACAGCCGCCCGTGAGGGTAGGGTGGTGGCATAGGACATTTGGAGGGTGAGTCGGCTCGGCTGCCGATCATGCTGCTCCCGGGACGGCACCGACCGCGAACTCTCCCCGTTGGCGTCGCGCATTGCGCGCGGCCCTGCAAGGAGGTCATCATGGGTGCTCCCAAGACCGGTAACGTAAGGAACGTGGTGCTCGTAGGCCAAGGCGGGGTGGGCAAGACTTCACTCGCCGAGGCCATGCTCCACCTTTCCGGCAAGACCGCCCGCCTTGGCGGCCACGACGGCACCAAGCCCACGCTCGACTATGACCCCGAAGAGGTCAAGCGTGCGTTTTCCATCTCGACGACCATTGCGCCGATCGACTGGAAGGGTGCTCGCATCAATGTGCTCGATGCCCCGTGCTATCCTGATTTTATCGGCGACGCCTTTGCCGCGATGAGCGTCTGCGAGACGGCCCTGTTTGTGGTCGACGCCGAGGCCGGCCCGCAGCCTACGACGGTTAAGCTCTGGTATGCCGCCGAGGATCTGCGCCTGGCGCGTGCGGTGTTCGTAAACCGCCTGTCGCGCTCCGAGGCCAGCTTTGCGACCACAATGGACCTGCTGCAGGAGCGCTTTGGTATGCGCCTGGGCGCCGTGACTCTTCCCTGGGGCGAAGGCGAGGACTTTGACGGCATCATCGACCTGGTGCGCATGAAGGCGCGCCATTGCAACGGCGCCGAGGCCGTTGAGTCGGAGATTCCCGAGGAGTATCGTGCCCAGGCCGAGGAGGCCCATGACCATCTGTGCGAGCTGGTGGTCGAGGCCGACGACGAACTGATGATGAAGTACTTGGAAGGCGAGGAGACGCTGACGCAGGAGGAGCTTGAAGGCCTGCTGTCGAAGGCGATTGCCGAGCGCATCTTTGTGCCGGTCTTTGCGGGCGATTGCATTAAGGAGCAGGGCGTCAACTCGCTGATGGACGACATCGCGACGTACTTTCCGGCGCCGACCGACTACGGCGAGATGCCGCTCATCGACGGCGATTCGCTTAAGATCTCGAGTGACGATGACCGTCCGGTGGCGTTTGTGTTTAAGACGCTGGCCGATCCGCAGCAGGGTCGCATCAGCTTTATCAAGGTGCTGACGGGTACGCTTGAGCCGGGTCTTGAGCTGATCAACGCGCGCACGCGCAAGGGCGACCGTCTGGCTCACCTGTATGTGATGTGCGGTCGCGACATGTCCGAGGTCGGTCACGCCTATGCCGGCGACATCATCGTGGCGCCCAAGCTGGCGGCCGAGACGGGCGATAC
Organism: Collinsella sp. AF37-9; assembly: GCF_003475115.1. Classification (NCBI taxonomy): domain Bacteria; kingdom Bacillati; phylum Actinomycetota; class Coriobacteriia; order Coriobacteriales; family Coriobacteriaceae; genus Collinsella; species Collinsella sp. AF37-9. Next base: position 3,891 of record NZ_QROQ01000003.1, read on the forward strand.
GCTCTCCATTACCGGTAAGGTCGAGGCTGCGGCGTTTAAGTTCCCCAACTCTCAGTACCGCATCGCCATCGAGGCCGAGAATCGCGGCGACGAAGAGAAGCTCTACACGTTTATCGAGAAGGCCTGCAAGGCAGACCCGACCATGAGCATCGACCGCGACGAGGAGACTGGCCAGACCATTATCTCTGCCGTTGGTGAGGCACAGGTTTCGGTGCTGCTCAACCGTCTGGAGGACCGCACCAAGGTCGCCGCCAAGAGCGTGCCGATCCGCATTCCGTATCGCGAGACCATCCGCCGCACGGCGAGCGCCCAGGGTCGCCACAAGAAGCAGACCGGCGGCGCCGGTCAGTACGGCGACTGCTGGCTGCGCGTGGAGCCGCTCATTGGGCCCGACGGCACGAGCGACGGCTATGAGTTTGTTGACGAGGTCGTGGGCGGTCGCATTCCGCGCTCGCTGATTCCCGCCGTGGACAAGGGCGTCCAGGAGACCATGAAGGACGGTATTATTGCCGGCTACCCGCTCACGGGCATTCGCGTGGCTGTGTACGACGGTTCGTATCACAGCGTCGACTCCAACGAGATGGCGTTCCGCGCAGCGGCTCGCATCGGCCTGCGCAAGGCATGCGCCGATGCCGATCCAGTGGTGCTGGAGCCTATCGAGGAAATCACGGTGACGATCCCCGAGAGCTACGCCGGCGCCGTGATGGGCGACATCTCGGCCTCGCGCGGTCGCGTGACGGGCATGGAGACCGATGAGCGCGGAGACACCGTGGTCATTGCCCAGGCGCCGCTGGCCGAGCTGACGGATTACTCGACGCGCCTGCGCTCCATCACGCGCGGCACGGGCGACTTCACCATGAAGCCTGCAGGCTATGAGCAGGTGCCTTATGACGTTCAGGCCAAGCTGGTCGAGCGCTATGAGGAGGGCCGAGCTAAGTAACGTGTGGCTTTGTCTGTGCCACGCATGTCGATGCAAGGGCCGCTCTGGGTGATCCGGAGCGGCCCTTTTTGATCCCTAGCGGTTTGCAAATCGGTTCTTGTCGTGGGTAGGGCTAGTCCCCTGAGGCCTGATTGCGGCCGGTGGCGTAGTCGATCTGCACATGCGGTTGCAGGTTATAACAGTACACGTGGAAACACAGCGTCTTGCCGTGATCCTCGACCGATTGGGCCTCAAGGCGCACGCCGCGGCAGAGAAGCTCCTCTTCGTTGTACATGGGAGTGACGCGGTAGAGCACATGGTTGCCCGTGTCGTGGATGTAGCCGAGGACCTGCTCTTCAAACGGCAGCATGCCCGTCTCGTTGAGATAGCGCGTGCCGGTGAGGAGATTCTTGCGATTGGCGTTTTCGCCGCAGAGCGACCAGGCGATGAGGTGGCAACGGTTGTAGAGGCTCTGGCCCGGAATAAAGTCGTAGCGCTGCTGGTGCCATCCGGCGGGGTGGATACGCGAGATATCCCCGCGCTTGCCTTGACCGAGCGACTCGGGACCCGCACAGGCGAGCGCTTTGCGGGTGCGGCCCAAGCTGTCGAGCTTGGAGAACTTCTTAAAGCAGCCCTCTTCGGTAGCTCGTTCGTATTCGTCGAGCGTGAATGATGGCGTACCGAGCGGGTGCGTGCTGTCGGTGCGAAGGGCAACGTAGGGGTTGCCGGCGTAGTCGGGAATGCTGCTGAGATATACACCGCGGGCGCGGTTGAGGTCGGGGTTTTCGACCTCGTCGATGGGGGTGGCGACGCTGTCCGCGGAAGCGTCGTCGCCGGTGTCGGTTGCGACGGAATCGGAGCCATTGCCGGAGTCCTCGGAGCTCGCTGTTCCCGATTCGAGCCGGGCGACCAAGTCCGCTTCGTCGTCGGTACGGCTGGGACTCTCGTTTTGCTTCTCGGCCAGAGCCGCCGCCTGCTCATCACTTTGCGGCGACAGCAACTTGGGCGCCCCATCGAGCGATCCCGTAAACAGCGCAAACCCCAGCACCACGGCGGTGCCGATGGAAAGTGCTTGCTTGTAGGCGGACTTGCGCAACATGGGGGCTCCTGGATGGACGGTTGGGAATCTACTAGTCTAGCAGGAGCCGGCAGAGGCCGTTCTGTCGAACAAATACTTAAGATTTGGGACAAACGCCACTGGTTCATTTGCTTCATATTTGACGTATGGCTAGATCGAGGTGGAGTCGAGCCAGTTGAGCTTGCACTCGAGAATGCGCTGCTCGCCGGGTTGGCTGCTGCCGTCAAGCAAGGCGAGCAGCATCTCGGCCGCCTCCCTGCCTTCCTGGTCGACGGGCTCGATGATCGTGGAGACGGTCGGCGTGGTGAGGTTGGTCCAGTCTTCGCAGTTGAGTCCCAAAAGACCTATTTGCTGCGGAAGTAGATGGGCCATGGGTTGGAGGGCCTTGTAGACACGGGGAAGCGCCCATTGGTTTTGTACGAAGATGAGCGTGCGCTTGGCGGGGTTGAACTTCTATTTAAAGTATTCGGTGAGCTCGTTGATTGACGGCTTGTTGTGATCGATGGGGATGGCTTTGTAGAGCTGCCCATTCGCGGCCAATGCCTCGGCATATCCCTGAAAACGTTCCATGCGAGTGCGCATTTCGGTCATGTTGGCGGCGATGGAAAAGAAGTCTTCGTAGCCGGCGTCGAGAAGCGCCTGCGTGGCATTGTACACGCCGTCGTAGAGGTTGGTTTTGATCCAGCTGGTGCCTGGGCTGTAGATGGCCGCGTCAAAAAAGACGACGGGCTTGTCGGCGCGCTTGATGCGGTCGTGGACTGCCTTGAAATTTGCCGTGGGCTGGATGATAAAACCATCGACGCCCAGTGAGAGCATTTTGTCGACATACATGAGCTCGGTCTCGGGGTTAAAGTTGCTCGTGCAAACGACCGTCTGGTAGCCCGCGGGGAGCATGACCTGCTCCATGCCGTTGAGGACGAGGCCCGCCCATTTGTTGGTGTTATCCAAGATGATGATGGCGATGACGTGGGTTTGCTTGCCGGTGAGCGTTTGCGCTTGGGCGTTGGGAACGTATCCGAGTTCCTTGATGACGCGCGCAATCTTTGCCTGCGTCTTCTCGCTAAGCTTTTCTCGTTTGTCGTTGAGGTAATACGAGACGCTTGCCGTCGAGGTTCCCGCCTCTCGAGCGACGTCTGCGATCGTAACGCGCTGTTTTGCCACAGCGACTCCTTCCGACAGATGAGCATTTTCCAACATGATGACTTTGAGTCTTGGTGAGGGATGCGCTTTGGTGAGCGACTTTTCCTTTCATATGAGTATGCAACAAATGCGGTATATGGGTGGGGTCGAAATTTGTGACCGGCATGCGCATCTGCCGTCTACCGAGAAAATCAAATACTTCTTGACTTTTGAAATCGAGGGTAAAATCGCAGGATTCATTTTTAGTTAAACGCATAACTAAATAGCGTAACCAACGCTCTGACCTGCGCGTTTACCGAAATAAACTGGCATTAAGAAAAACGAGCACCTATATTGGTCTTGTCGAAAAGACAGCAAGTCCAAACGGCAGGGGATGCTCCGGAGGCCTCCGCAAACGGTGTCTTGCGCACGCAACTCTATGAAAAGAGGGAAGTAATGAAGATCGTAGGCGTTGCCGCCTGTACCGTGGGTATCGCCCACACGTATATGGCCCAGAAGGCGATTCAGGATGAATGCTCCGCTCGTGGCATCGAGTGCAAAGTCGAGGCTCAGGGTGGTCTGGGTATCGAGAATGAGCTCACGCAGGAAGACGTTGATTCCGCCGACCTGGTGCTCGAGTCCGTCGACGTGGGTGTCGAGAACGAGGACCGTTTTGAGCAAAAGATGGCCGAGGGCAAGTTCCTCAAGGTCGGCACCTCGGATGTAATCGCCGATCCGGTAAAGATTATCGACCAGGCTGTCGAGATCATCAAGGCGACGGGCGGTGCCGTTGACGCGTCCAAGGCCGAGGCCAAGGCAGAGAAGAAGGCCGTCTCCGCTGCCCCGCAGGCCCCGACACCGGCGTCCAAGCAGTCCATCTTTGCCGATCCTGGCAAGACGCTGCTCAATGCATTCAATACCGGTGTTTCCTATTTTATCCCCATCGTCGTTATCGGTGGCGTGTTCCTCGCCTTCTCGTTGACATCCGGTACTGCCGGTGCTAGCGGTATGGAGGTAACCAACCCGTTGATGGTGAGCCTTAATACCATCGGCATGGCCGGTATTTCCATGATGATTCCGGTGCTTGCGGCATACATCGCCTACTCGATGGCCGGCAAGCCCGCGCTCGCCCCCGGTTTTGTCCTGGGCTACTTGGTCAACAACGCCGTCGTCACCCCGAGCGGCAACAGCGTTTCGACTGGCTTCTTGGGCGCCATGATCATGGCAGTTATCTGCGGTTACTTTGTCCGCTGGATGAAGACCTGGAAGGTCAACAACACCATCCAGACCATCATGCCGATCCTGATCATCCCGATTCTGACCTCGCTTGTCCTGGGCATGGCCTACATCTACATCCTGGCCACGCCGCTTGGCTTTGTGATGGATTGGCTCACCAGCGTGCTCGGTAGCCTGCAGGGCGGCTCCGCCGTCGTCTTGGGCCTGGTCATTGGCGTTATGACCGCCTTCGATATGGGTGGCCCCATCAATAAGACCGCTTCGACCTTTACTATGGCCATCATGGCCTCCGGCATCTATGGCCCCAACGGTATGTTCCGCGTCGCCGTCGCCATTCCCCCGATTGCCTGCGGTCTTGCAGCGCTCATTGCCAAGAACAAGTTCGATGACGCCGATCGCCAGATGGGTATCTCCGCACTGTTCATGGGCTGCATCGGCATCACCGAGGGCGCTATCCCCTTCGCGGTCAAGGATCTCGGCCACACCCTTCCTGGCATCTGCATCGGCTCTGCCGTGGGCGCTGCTCTCGCCGCCTTCCAGGGTATCGACTGCTACGTCCCGCACGGTGGCTTTATCGTCGCCCTTGCTACCAACAACGTCGCGCTGTTCTGCCTGGACATCATGATTGGCTCTGTGGTTGCCGCTGCAATCCTGATTGCCATGAAGCCCACGCTCGATAAGCAGGCCAAGTAAACCTTTAAGGACTCCGGTTGTGCGGAGGGATGGATTTGACTCCGCACAACCGCCCCTACACAACAAAATCCATCTGCACTGATAGGGCCCGCATCTGGGTCCCAGGGAACTTTTGTCAAAAATCCTCTGGAGAAGGAGAACAAAATGTCCAATCTTACCATCCGTCAGGCCGTTCAGGGCATGCTCAAGCTGCAGGATAGCGGCGATCACGCAACCATGGTCGGCATTGGCCCCATGAGCCCCAACCTGATTCAGGCCGTGTTCGAGCTTGCCAAGGACGAGGATTTCCCGCCCATGTTTATCGCCAGCCGCAACCAGGTCGATATGGACGAGATGGGCGCCGGCTACGTCAACGGTTGGGACCAGACGCGCTTTGCCGCCGACATCAAGAAGGTTGCCGACGAGGTGGGTTACACCGGTCCGTACTACCTGTGCCGCGATCATGGTGGTCCGTGGCAGCGCGACGAGGAGCGTAACGCCCACCTGCCCGAGGACGAGGCCATGGAGCTCGCCCGCAAGTCCTTCGTCGCCGACATGGAGGCGGGCTTTGACCTGCTGATGGTCGACCCCACCAAGGACCCCTATCAGATCGGCAAGGTTATTCCGCTCGACGTGGTGCTTCGCCGTACGATCGATCTTATCGACTACCTTGAGCAGTACCGTCGCGAGCATAACCTGCCCGAGGTTGCCTATGAGGTCGGTACCGAGGAGACCAATGGCGGCTTGACCTCTACCGATAAGTACGAGGAGTTCATTTCTCAGCTGCAGCCCGAGCTCGAGAAGCGCGGCTGCCCCATGCCCACCTTTATCGTCGGCCAGACCGGCACCCTTACCCGTTGGACCGAGCAGGTCGGTCACTACAACTTCAAGAACGCTCGCGAGCTTGCCGATATGGCCAAGCGCTACGGCGTGGGTCTGAAGGAGCACAACGCCGACTACCTGGATGACGCGACGCTGCTCGAGCACATCCCGGCTCACGTGACGGCCTCCAATGTTGCCCCTCAGTACGGCACCGAGGAGACCCGCGCTTACCTCAAGCTCTGCGCTACCGAGCAGATTCTGGTCGACAACGGCCTGTGCGACGATCCCTCCGACCTGTATCACACGCTGCTGGTCAAGGCTATCAAGACCGAGCGTTGGCGCAAGTGGATGACCGGCGACGACGTCAACCTGCAGGTTGACGACATCCTGGCCGACGACGAGCTCAGCCTGAAGATTCTGGATGTCTCCGGCCACTACGCCTTTAACGATCCCGAGGTCAAGGAGCAGGTCGAGAAACTCTATCGCAACCTCGCTGCCCAGGACATCGACGGCAAGCGCTTTGTGATCGAGCACATCAAGCGCCCGATCAAGCAGTACGTCGTCGGCCTTAACCTCAAGGGCGTCACGAGCCGCATCGAGAAGGCTCTCTAAGTAGCTTTTCCTACACGACGCCGGGTCCGGGGCATGTCCCAGCTGCGGGCCCGGCACATAGGACAAAGGGACATCCCCTTTGTCCTATTTTTTGAGTTTTGGATTCCTTAGAAGGAGTTTGCACCATGAAGTTCTTTATCGATACCGCCAACCTTGACGAGATCGCCGAGGCCAAGAGCTGGGGCTGCCTGGCCGGTGTTACCACCAATCCGTCCCTGTATGCCAAGACCGGCGGTAAGCTCGCCGACTTTGAGCCCCATATGCTCAAGATTGCCGAGCTCTGCGAGGGTCTGCCCGTGTCTGCCGAGTCTACCGCCACCACGGCCGAGGGCATGATCGAGGAGGGCAAGCGCCTTGCCGCTCTGGCTCCCAACATCGTGGTTAAGCTTCCCGTGTGCGAGGCCGGCCTCGCCGCCTGCCGCGCGTTGGCCGATGCAGGCGTGCGCGTCAACATGACGCTTGTCTTCTCGCCGACGCAGGCCCTCATGGCCGCCAACGCCGGTGCCCGCTACATCAGCCCGTTTGTGGGACGCTTCGACGACATCGCCGAGGACGGTATCTCGCAGCTCGACAACGTTGTGACCTGCATCAAGAACTATGACTGGACTGGCAAGAACGTCGACGACACCGTCGAGATCATCACCGCATCTGTCCGCACGCCCAATCACGTGACCCAGGCGGCGCTGCTCGGTGCCGATATCGCGACCGTCCCCATGGTCGCTCTCAAGAAGTGCCTGCATCACCCGCTGACCGACCAGGGCCTTGCCTCGTTCGAGGCCGACTGGAAAAAGGTCGTCGAGGCACAGTAACGATGGTTCTGCCGGCCCAGCATTTGTTATGCCGGGCCGGCGTGCTCAAGAGAGGAAACTCCATGACCGATCAGGATCTGGCCAAGATTGCCAATGAGGTTCGCCGCGGTATTGTCACGGGTGTCCACGCCGCCAAGTCGGGGCATCCGGGCGGATCGCTTGGCGCTGCCGACATTATGACCTACCTCTACTTTGAGGAAATGGATGTCGACCCGGCGAATCCGAGCCGCGCCGAGCGCGATCGCTTTGTGCTCTCCAAGGGACATTGCGCTCCGGCACTCTATGCCGTGCTCGCCGAGCGCGGGTTCTTTCCCAGGGAGGAGCTCGAGACGCTCCGTCATATCGGCAGCCGCCTGCAGGGCCATCCCAATATGAATGACACGCCGGGCGTCGACATGTCTACCGGATCGCTCGGTCAGGGTATCTCCGCCGCGGTTGGAATGGCACTCGCCGCAAAACACTGGGGTGACAGCTACCGCGTCTACACGCTGCTGGGCGACGGTGAGTGCGAGGAGGGCCAGGTGTGGGAGGCGGCAATGTTCGCCGGCAACCACGACCTGGATAACCTTGTCGCTATCGTCGATCACAATGGCCTGCAAATTGACGGCAGTATCGATGAAGTTAACTCGGCTATGCCGCTTGCCAACAAGTTCCGCGCCTTTAAGTGGCATGTGATCGAGCTTGCCGACGGTAACGACATGGCGCAGATTGCAGCCGCCTTTGCCGAGGCCCGCAAAGTGAGCGACTCGCCCGTGGCCATTATCGCCGAGACGGTGAAGGGCAAGGGCGTCTCCTTTATGGAAAACCAGGTGGGCTGGCACGGCAAGGCGCCCAACGATGAACAGTTTGAGCAGGCCATGGCCGAGCTCGCAGCAGCAGGGGAGGAGCTCTAATGGCAGACGTCAAGAAAGTCGCCACGCGCGTTAGCTATGGCGAGGCACTTGTCGAGCTGGGCAATGAGCGCGATGACTTTGTGGTTCTCGATGCCGACCTGGCCGCCGCAACGCAGACCGGTAAGTTTAAGGCTGCGCATCCTGAGCGCTTCTACGATGCCGGCATTGCCGAGAGCAACTTGATGGGGCTCGCCGCCGGCATTGCGACCACGGGTCACGTCGCCTTTGCGAGCACATTTGCCATGTTCGCCGCCGGCCGCGCGTACGAACAAGTGCGTAATTCCATCGGCTATCCGCACCTCAACGTCAAAATCGGCGCCACGCATGCGGGTATATCGGTCGGTGAAGACGGCGCAACGCATCAGTGCTGCGAGGACATCGCGCTCATGCGCACGATCCCGGGTATGACGGTGATCGTTCCCGCCGATGACATCGAGGCTCGCGCTTGCGTGCGCGCCGCCTATGAGTTTGAGGGACCGGTCTACATGCGCTTCGGCCGCCTGGCAACACCGGTCATCAACGACCGCGAGGACTATGAGTTCAAGATTGGTCGCGGCGTGATCGTGCGCGAGGGGTCCGATGTGACCATCGTCGCTTGTGGCCTCATGGTCGCCGAGGCGCTTGAGGCTGCCGAGGCGCTCGCTGCCGATGGTATCGACGCCGAGGTCATCAACATGCACACGATCAAGCCGCTTGATGAGCGCCTGGTGGTTGCCAGCGCCAAGAAGACTGGTCGCGTGGTCACCGCCGAGGAGCATTCGATTATCGGCGGTCTTGGCGAGGCCGTGGCCTCGGTGCTCGCGGAACAGCATCCGGTGCCGATGCGACGCGTCGGCGTGCGCGATGTATATGGCGAGTCCGGCCCTGCGGTCGATTTGCTGCACAAGTACGGTTTGGACGCCGACGGCATCGAAGCCGCGGTCAGGTCCGTGTTGTAAGGAAGGTTTTCCATGGGGTTTGTATCTGCCAACCAAGTGACGATTGGCTACGCTGCCGCCTCGCGCGAGGACGCGCTGCATTATCTGTCCGAGCAGGCTGTTGAGCTTGGTTTTGCCGATGACGCATCTGCTGTAGAGGCGGCTTTTATTGCTCGCGAAAACGAGGCCGAGACTGGTCTCGTCGCCGGTTTTGCCGTTCCGCATGCCAAGAGCGATGCGATCCATATGCCGGGCGTGTCCGTGCTCAAGCTGTCCGAGCCTGTTGAGTGGCCGAGCTTTGATGGCGTGCCCGTCGATGTGGCGCTCGCGCTGTACGTGCCCGCCGGCGAAGCGGGAACCACGCACCTGCGTCTGCTCTCCAAGGCTGCCGTGATGCTGATGGATGCCGGCTTCCGTGACAAGGTGCGCGAAAGCGCCGATCCCGCCGAGATCGCGGAGCTTATTAACGCCGGGCTCGAGGGCTAGGTGCAACCAGCCCGCTCAATCTATTGATCCTTCTCCAAGGAGCAGGGCCGCGACGCTATAGGCGTCGCGGCCCTGTTTGCGTTTCCCCAGATAAAACCTGCCAAAATAAACCTGTCCCTTTTTGGCAGGTTACGTCATAAAGCTTCTGTCTATGTAACGAAAGTACAATATGATATATACGTTATATACAAGTTTGTGACGTGCAGTAGATTTGCGGCAACGCAAGCCGATGAAGGGGTCGATATGATCAAGGCTGTCATTTTTGACATGGACGGAACGCTGGTCGATACCGAGCGTTTGGACATGAGGGCATGGAAGGTGGGCGCTGCCGAGCTGGGGGTTGCGATTGATGATGCGCTGGTCCACCAGTTTATCGGTCGCTCGATGCCTGATGTCAGGGACATCCTTGAGGAGCATTACGGCAGCCGCGAAATCGTCGAGACGGTCGAAGCCCACTACAGGGATGCTCTCGACGAGATGGTCAAGACCGATCTGGAGCTTAAGGCCGGCGCCGCCGAGTGCCTGGACGAGCTGCTGGCTGCGGGCTATCACGTGGGTCTTGCGACGTCGTCGCGCCACGTTGCGGCCGAGCGCAACCTTAAGACGGTCGGCCTCTTTGATAGGTTTGAGACGGTGACCTGCAACGAGGACACCCTGAACGGCAAGCCCGATCCCGAGATCTACCTGCTCGCCTGCGAGCGCGCGGGCTTTGCTCCCGAGGAGTGCGCCGTGGTCGAGGATTCCCGCAACGGCTGCGTCTCGGGCATCACGGCCGGCTGCCACGTCTTTGCCGTTCCCGATATCGTGCCGCTGCCGCAGGACGTGGCGGACGGCTGCGAGACGGTACTCGATACGTTGTTCGATCTGGGGGCGGCGGTCAAGGCCGTGAGCTAAAGGTATGCGCCGAGGTTGATGACGGTAGCTTCGGCGTGGCCCCGCTTGCGTTTTCCCAGATAAAACCTGCCAAAATAAACCTGTCCTCTTTTGGCGGGTTGGCGGGGCAATGCCCGCCGCAACTTAGGACACGGTTGGGATGTGTACGCTTTAAAGAGCGGCGCCCATGGTTAGAGAGATTACGCTTGTCTCTCTAAATGTCTCTCTAAAGAAAAAATCGGTTAGAGAGATGGCCTTAGGTAATCTAGCAGTGAATTCGATACATCTCTCTAAATATCTCTCTAAAAGAAGGTGCTCATCTCTCTAAAGTTAGAGAGATATACTAAGCTTTAGAGAGATAAATCTATTGTTTTAGAGAGACGGAATGCCAATGCTGTTGGATGAACCTCTTGGCCTTATCGTTGAGCGCCTTCGCAGGCGGGGGACCGATGACGCATCGGTAGAAGTTAAAGCCTGCACGAATAAATTGAGTGCAGACGTATGGGAGACAGTGAGTGCTTTTGCGAACACTGCGGGCGGGCTCATTATTTTGGGCCTGAACGAAGCCGAAGGATTTGTTCCTTCTGCCAACTTTGCTATCGACAGGGTGCGCGACCAGTTTGTTTCGGGTATCGGAGACGGAGGCTCAGCGGCGGTGGTGACCCATGCGCCGCGGTATGAGCTTGATCGAGGCGAGGTCGACGGACTCCAGGTACTTCTGGTGCGCATCTTTGAACTTGAGCTCAAAGCGAAGCCATGCTATATCGGCGTGCGCGGCGTGCAGAACGGTAGCTACAAGCGCGTGGATGATAAAGATATCAAGATGTCGCCCGCTGAGCTATATGAGCTACAGAGTGCGTTGCTTCCGAGTGATGCAGACGGTACGGTGGTTTCGGAGGCAACAGTCGAGGATTTGGATCCGGATGTCGTGCGGTCCATTATCGCAAATCGCCGGCTGCAGACCCCGCGCGTTTTGCGCGGGGCCGATACGCTGGAAAAGCAGCTGGCCAGACTCAATATCACTACAAAGGATGGGGATGTGAAGCTCGCGGGGCTTCTGTCGGCGGGAATTTACCCCCAGCAGTTCTATCCCAAGCTGATGATCGATGTCGCCGTTCATTCCGATGTGGAAAAATCTGCTCCTGGGCAACCCCGGTTTATTGACCGCCAGTTGTGCGATGGCCCGATTCCGGCTTGCATCGAAGATGCCCTCGCTGCGATCGGACGAAACTTGCGCAAAGCGGCGATAGTGCGAGGCGCTGGTAGAATGGAAGATTGGGAAGTACCCCAGGAGGTTTTGCGCGAGGCCTTGGCGAATGCCTGCATCCATCGAGAGTATTCGCCCATGTTTGTGGGGCAGGCCGTGAGCGTCGATATCTACCCAGACAGAATAGAGATCAAAAACCCCGGCGGGCTTTGGGGCGGAAAGACGGTGGACAATCTTGCGGACGGGGAATCGCGCTGCCGAAACCCAAAGCTCATGAGTCTGATGGGGGCGACGCCGTTAGAGCATGCTGAGGGGGCCGTTGCGGAAAGTCAGGGATCTGGCATCCCGGCTATGATTCGCGAGATGGAGTCTCGTTCGCTTGGCAGGCCGAAATTTATCGTTAAGGCCGATTCGTTTACGGTACTGCTTTCCCGGCACGGGGCGGAGCTTGCTGAAAACCGCATGTGGATTCAGGGCAATGTGGACACCGAACTGACGCATCGCGAGGAAACATTACTCATGTTTATGCGGGGGCATGGGTGCGTATGCGATGTTCAAAAAATACGAGAGGCTTTGAAGTGGGATTCGGATGACATTCGCCTGATCTGCGGGGACCTTGTCGATAAACATGTCCTGTCAAAATGTGGCAAAGACGCGTTTGAAATTATCGATATGAGCAGAGAATCGTCAGCTTCGACGGCGGATAGGATCCTGGAGGCTCTCAGCGCCGGAATGGATATGACGGCGCGAGAAATAGCGGTTGCATCGGGGGTCAAGATTTCGTCCGTCCGTTACCATCTGCCAAAAATGGCGGATAAAGGACTCATTGAAGTAATGGGTTCATCGACGAGCCGCAACCGCCGCTATCGGAAGAGGTAGATGCAGCCGAGTTGCCTCTCTAGTGTCTCTCGAAGTTAGATGGATACTAGAGAGGCGGTGGCTCCGCGATATTTCCCCAGATAAAACCTGCCAAAATAAACCTGTTCCTTTTTGGTAGGTTAAACGGCGTAACTTAAAGATTCATGTTGCCGTGGATGTAGGGGGTGACCTCGGGGGAGATATGGCCGCAGCCTAGGTTACGCAGGGCAGATTCGATGGCGGCGGGAAGTGGGGCCTTGCCCTCGTCGTTGACCGCGGTGCTGCCGAGGGCGGCGATCTTGGCGACGTCTGCCGGCGCGGCCTCGATATGCATGCAGCCGCCGACGAGGCGTGCGCGGACCTGGTCCAGGCCAAGGTCGTGCAGGTAGTCCTCGCAGGCGCGGATTACATCGACCTTCTCGCGCGTGAGCTCCTCGCCCGTGGGGACACGCGTGGCCAGGCAGGCTCCTGCCGGCAGGTTCCAGACGGGGTATCCCCAGGCGCGCAGCAACTCGCGCTCCTCGTCCTTGGTAAAGCCGACCTCCATAAGCGGCGAGCGCACGCCGAGCTCCTGGGCGGCGCGCATGCCGGGGCGGTAGTCGCCGCGGTCGCTTGCGTTGCTGCCGTCGATGACGGTGGGAAAGCCCAACGACTTGGCGTGGTTGACGATGGCGGTAAAGCCGGCGCGCTTGCAGTGGTAGCAGCGGTCGGCATCGTTGCAGGCTACTTGGGGGAGCCGCAGCTGATCGACCGAAAGATTGAGCACGGGGAGCTTAAAATGCGGCCCCTCATTGGCCTGCCCGTCAACGGACCGCTCAAACGAAGCCTGCTCGGGCGTGCCGATGAGCGGCGTGGTGAGGTGGACGAGAAGCGTGCTGGCGGGCATGATGCGGGCGCAGACCGCGGCCAAAAAGCTGCTGTCGACGCCGCCGGAAAAGCCGATGGCGACGCGTCCGTATGCCAAGAGCAGCTGCTCGAGTGCTGTGAGTTTGTCCTGAAGCCCCTCTGCAGGTGCGGTGGTGTCTGAAAGCATGAATCGATCCTTGCCGTTGAGTACTCGGTCGAAAACTATAATCCTACCGAGCCGCTTGTCATAAGACTTCTATCTATGTAACGAAAGTGCAATATGCTATATACGTTATATACAAGTTTACAGGTGCGGTAAAGTTGCGGGAGTACAGCAGCGCGAAGAGATGGGGGACCGATATGATCAAAGCTGTTATTTTTGACATGGACGGAACGCTGGTCGACACCGAGCGTTTGGGTATCAAGGCGTGGAAGGCGGGCGCGGCCGAGCTGGGATTCGCGATTGATGATGCGCTGATCCATCAGTTTATCGGTCGTACGCTGCCCGATGTCATGGGCATCCTTGAGGAGCATTACGACAGCAGCGAAACCGCTGAGGCAATCTATCGTCGCCACAAGGAGATTCGCGACGAGATGGTCAAGACCGAACTGGAGCTTAAGGCCGGCGCCGCCGAGTGCATAGACGAGCTGCTGGCTGCGGGCTATCACGTGGGTCTAGCGACGTCGTCGCGCCTCGTTACGGCCGAACGCAACCTTAAGATGGTCGGCCTCTTTGACAAGTTTGAGACGGTGACCTGTGGCGAGGACGTCGCGCACGGCAAACCCGATCCCGAGATGTACCTGCTCGCCTGCGAGCGCGCGGGCTTTGCTCCCGAGGAGTGCGCCGTGGTCGAGGATTCCCGCAACGGCTGCGTCTCGGGCATCACGGCCGGCTGCCACGTCTTTGCCGTTCCCGATATCGTGCCGCTGCCGCAGGACGTGGTGGATGGCTGCGAGGCCGTGCTCGATACGCTGTTCGATTTGCCGGCCGCGGTCAAGGCCGTGCGCTAAAGGTAGGCGCCGAGGTTGATGTCGGTTGTCGGGGCCATGGCTTGGCCCGTCGGGCGCTGCTCGGCCTTTTGGGTGCTTACGCGCTCGAGCAAGAAGGGACGCACGAGCTCCTGACGGTTAATGTCCTCGCTGGCCGTGACCGTGGTGACGGTGCGCGCGGCGGAGCCGATGCGGACTCGTTTGGTCTTGGCGACAGGCTTATCCTCGATCTGCTCCATGAGCAGCTGCACACCCTTGCGGCCAATTTCGTAGCCCGGCGGTGCCACGGTGGTAAGGGGAACCGACCCGCTCCATGCAAGGGGGTTGCCGTCGCAGCCGGCCACGCGAACCTGCTCGGGAACGGAGATGCCTTTGTCGGTCAGCGCCGAGATAACGCCCGAGGCCAATACGTCGGTCAGGCCGATGACAAAATCGGGGCGCTCGTCAGCAGGGCGCTCGGCGATCTGGGCACCGATGCCGTAGCCGTCGGCAGCGGTATTCCATTCGCCGGCGTCGATGACTTCGATCTTGATATCGGGGTGCAGGGCAAGGGCCTTGTGAATGCCAAGCACGCGCAGGGTGAGCTGCATAAATGCTGCTCGACCTACAACGACAATATGGCGTGCGCCGCGGGCGATGGCGAGCTCGGCGATTATGCGACCTTGAGCTTCGTTGTCGGCGGCCACGTAGTAGCCGGGCTCGGAACAGTGGATGTCCAGATGGACGATCGGCACGGGCATCTTGGTCATAGCGGGGTGCCAGTCGGGGGATGCCATGGGCTGAACCATGACGCCGGACATCTGCGTGCCCATAAAATAGCGCAGGTAATGGTCCTCGAGAATATCGTCGTTATCGGCATTGGCGATGAGCAAGTCATAGCCGTGCTTGCGTGCCTCGTTGTGGGCACCGCTGGCGATTTGGAGCGAAAAGCCGTGATCGAGACGGGGGAGGACAAGGCCAAAGGACTTAGTGGTGCCGCCGGCCAGCTGGCGAGCGCTTTGGTTGGGCAGGTAGCCAAGGCGATTGATGGTCTCGTTGATGAGCTTGAGGGTCTCGGGGCGCAACTTTTCGGGGTGGTTGAGCGCGTTGGATACCGTGCCCAGCGAGACTCCCGCCTCGCGCGCGACGTCGCTGATTTTTACCTTTGCCATAGCGGCCCCTTTGATGCGTTTCAAGTACAAGCCAGATTGTAGCATCGCCCGCCCCTGGGGTGTCAAAACCTGCCAATTAGGGACAGGTTTATTTTGGTAGGTTTTATCTGCGGAAACGCCGTTGCCAGCGCGACCACCACAAAGGTGCCTGTCCCCTTCGTGGTGGTTTGGACCGGCTGGGCATGTGTGCATCGGGTGGTATCTAAGTTGAGATACCACTTCTGGTATATCAGCTTGCGCTTGCGTGAGTACAATACTCGAACGTTATACGTCTCAGCGCCCCCTGTGCGTGGACGTCTTGCAGTCACGCGAACGAAGGGATTTATCCTATGTGCGGAATTGTCGGCTACACCGGCTCTGATATTGCAAAGAACATCCTGGTCACAGGCCTTAAGCGTATGGAGTATCGCGGCTATGACTCCTCGGGCGTCGCGCTCGAGGTGGGCGAGGGCGCCGCGGCGCACCTCGACGTTATCCGCCGCGTGGGTAAGGTTGCGGGCCTGGAGAGCGAGCTTTCCAATATCGATAGCGACGCAACCTGCGGCATCGGTCACACCCGTTGGGCCACCCACGGCAAGCCTTCTGTCGTTAACGCTCATCCCCACACCAGCTGCGACGGTCGCATCGCCATCGTCCACAACGGCATTATCGAGAACTTCGCCGAACTGCGCGAGGAGCTGGAGGGCCGCGGCCATCACTTTAAGAGTGAGACCGATACCGAGGTCTTCGCGCACTTAATCGAAGAGGCCTATGCCGAGACACACGACCTGATGGCTTCTGTGCGCGAGGCCTGCACCCACGTGGTGGGCGCCTATGGCTTGGCCGCCGTGTGCGCCGACGAGCCCGGCGTGATCGCCGTTGCCCGCAAGGACTCCCCGATTGTGGTCGGCGCGGGCGAGACCGGTTCCTACGTTGCCTCCGACGTCATCGCGCTTATCGACGCCACCCGAGATGTCGTGGTGCTCGAGGACGGTCAGTTTGCCAAGCTTACACCTGCGGGCGTCGAGTACACCGACGAGGCCGGCAATGTCATCGAGCCAAAGGTCACCCACATCGATTGGGATCTGGACATGGCCGAAAAGGGCGGCTATCCCGACTTTATGCTCAAGGAGATCCACGAGCAGCCGCGCGTCGTGCGCGACACGCTGGTGGGTCGCATGACCCCTGCCGGTGAGCTCGATATCGACGAGCTGGGCCTTTCGCTCGAGGAGCTCAACGATATCGACCGCGTGTATGTGATTGCCTGCGGCACCAGCTACCATGCCGGACTCATCGCTAAGAACCTTATTGAGGGCTGGGCTCGTATTCCTACCGAGGTCGAGGCGGCAAGCGAGTTCCGCTACCGCAACCCCATCATCACGCCGACGACGCTCGTCGTGGCCGTGTCCCAGTCGGGCGAGACGGCCGACACCCTTGCCGCCATTCGCGATGCGCGCATCAAGGGCGCCAAGGTCTTTGGCATCACTAACGTGGTGGGCAGCCCGGTGGCGCGCGAAAGCGATGGCGTCATCTATACCAAGGCCAACAAGGAGATCGCGGTCGCCTCGACCAAGAGCTTCATCGGTCAGGTCGTTAGCCTCACGCTTTTGGCCCTGCTGCTGGCGCAGGTCAAGTACCGCCTGACCACCAAACAGGCACGCATGATGTTCCGCGAGCTTTCCGATACGGCCGAGCAGATCCAGTGGATTTTGGACACGCAGACCGAGGCCGTGCACGAGGCCGCCCTGCTGTGCAGGGACGCGCAGTCGGCACTGTTTGTGGGCCGCGGTATGGGCGCTGCCATCTCCTACGAGGGCGCGCTCAAGCTCAAGGAGGTCAGCTACCTGCACGCCGAGGCGTATGCTGCCGGCGAGATGAAGCACGGCCCCATCGCGCTGATCGATCCGGGCTTCCCCGTCATCGCCGTGGCCACCAAGAGTGCCACCTACGACAAGACCGTGTCGAACCTTATGGAGTGCAAGGCGCGCGGTGCCAAGGTCATCGTCGTTGCCACCGAGGGCGACGAGGAGATCAACAAGATCGCCGACTGCATCATCCGCGTGCCGGCCGTCCGCGACGTGTTCAGCCCCATCACGGCGAGCGTCCCGCTGCAGCTGCTCGCTCGCGAGGTCGCTATCTTGCGCGGTTGCGATGTTGACCAACCCCGAAACCTCGCCAAGAGCGTCACGGTAGAGTAGTGGATGTTCCGGCGTTCTAGCGACCAAGGCCCGGCTCCGCATCATCAGACGGAGCCGGGCCTTTATGTGCGGAGAAACCACCACAAAGGTGCCTGTCCCCTTTGTGGTGGTTTTGGCGGGTTAGCGGAGTTTGCTGGTTTCGAAATAAACCTGTCCCTTTTTGGCAGGTTAGCGGAGCTTGCTGGTCTCGAAGTACTCGGGATATTGATCCAGAACTTCGGTTTGGTTGCGGAACATCATGTGCAGGTGCTTGCTGACCAAAAAGCTCGCTTCGATGGGGTCGCGACCGGCGATAGCGCGGCGAATCTGCTTGTGCTCGTTCACGATGTCCTGATTGTCGAGAACCTGCGTGGCGGCGCGCAACCAGCGGAAGCGCTCAAGGTCGGCATTGGTCTCCTCGAGCCACGACCACACGGTGCTGCGGCATGCGATGCTAAAGATCATGCGATGCATGAGGTTGTCGCTCAAAAAGAAGCCTATGCGATCCTCTTCGGCCATCGCCTTTTCCTGCAGTGCGATGGTGCGGTCGAGCTGCTCGATGCCTGCCGAGGTGGCACGGGCGCAGCACTCCACAATCACCTGCTTTTCCAGGTGCTCGCGAATGTAGCAGGCGCTTTCGGCAAGGGTGAGGTTGATGGGCGAGACATAGGTGCCGCTTTGGGGCACGGTGCGCACCAGGCCCTCTTGCGCCAGACGCACCAGCGCCTCGCGCACAGGGGTGCGCCCCATATCCAGGTCGTCGCAAAGCTGCTTGACGCCCAACTTTTCGCCCGGCTTGTAGTCCAGGTAGACGATTTTGCGTCGAATGGTGTGGTAGGACTGGTCCTGTAGGCTCGTTTCCTGCTCGCCGACGTGCATCGATTCTTCCATAGTGCCTCGCAACTGTTCTATCACACTCATATATCAGCTGTTAATTATGCCGCGAATCAGCTCTCCGTGGTTGGTAATTCGGCTGTCGTCCGAGAACTATTGCGGCATCTTAGCCTTTGTTTGCGCAGGGCTGTGCTCAATATTGCCGTATCATAAGCCGTCGCAAACGTGAAATAGAAAGAAGGAATCCCATATGCAATTGGCGAATATCGCACTCGAGCGCTGGAAGGGTGTCTTGTTCTGCCTGGTCATCGCCATCCCCGCGACGTTGCTCGGCAAACAGGTTGAGGTGGTTGGCGGGCCGGTGTTTGCCATCCTCTTTGGTATGGTCCTGGCGCTCGTCTTTCCCAAGAATCGTCGCGAACAGCTTGCCGCCGGTGTCACCTATACGTCTAAAAAAGTCTTGCAGTACGCGGTAATCCTGCTTGGCTTTGGCATGAACCTCTCGCAGATTCTGTCCAAAGGCGCTCAGTCGCTGCCGATTATCGTGGCGACAATCTCGACTTCGCTTGTCATTGCCTTTGTGCTCTGCCGCGTTATGAACGTGCCGAGTAAGATCGCGACGCTTGTGGGTGTGGGCTCGTCGATTTGCGGCGGTTCTGCCATCGCCGCGACCGCGCCCGTCATCGATGCCGACGATCGCGAGATTGCCCAGGCCATTTCGGTCATCTTCCTGTTTAACGTTATCGCGGCGCTCGTGTTTCCGACGCTCGGCGGTATGCTCGGGCTGACAGACGAGGGCTTTGGCCTGTTTGCCGGCACCGCCATCAACGACACCTCGTCCGTAACGGCTGCGGCGAGCGCCTGGGACAGCATGCATCCCGGCGCCAATGTGCTCGAGAGCGCCACGGTGGTCAAGCTCACCAGAACGCTGGCCATTATTCCCATCACGTTGGTCCTCGCATGCTGGCAGATGCATCTGGCGCGCAAGGCCGGCGGTGACGCCAAAAGCACGTTCTCCCTTAAACGCGCGTTTCCCATGTTTGTGCTGTTTTTTGTGCTGGCGAGCGTGATCACTACGGTGCTTCAGCTTCCTGCATCCATTACGGCGCCCATCAAGGAGCTGTCGAAGTTCTTTATTGTGATGGCCATGGCGGCTATTGGTTTTAATACCGATATCGTCGAGCTGGTCAAAAAGGGCGGCAAGCCCATCGCGCTGGGCTTTTGCTGCTGGATTGGCATTGCGTGCATGAGTTTGGGAATGCAACACGTACTGGGAATCTGGTAGAGAAGTAGCCAGTTTGCGTGTTGGCTGCTGGTGGGCGCATTCTCACGGTGGAGCGATAGGAGCTCTTGCGGGTATGGCTTGTCCGCAGGTTTATAAGTCCCGAAGAGCTCTTATCGCCCCGCCAGGATGGCGATGCGGGGCAACACCTATACTCGCAGGACGGCGCTTTCTGCCCTATAGTGTTTGGTGAGCAATATCGTTCAATTTTGAAACACTCGGTCGTACGACCGTCGGCGGCTGTACGTCGCCGCGGACAGGGGCAAATCATGGATAGCGATGCCAAGCTGAACATCTTGACCGAGGCCCTGGCTGCTGCTGGGGCCTCGGCATTGGCAATCGATGCGCGTGGGGACGTCGCGATCTCGACCATGAACGACGCGGCGCTCGAGTGGGATGTGGCGGCTTTTGTCGCTGAGCGCCTCGACCGTTTAGGAGACGGCGCGCGTCTGGTTATGGGGCGTGCGGGTACGCGCCTGAGCCTGACCGTTCGCCCCACCGACAAAGAGGGCGGGGGCCTTTGGGTCGTCGTGGTCCGCGAGGTGCGCGGCGCCGCGGCGCATGCGGGCATCGAGTGGCTCAACGCCGACGAAGTTGAGGCCCGCTACGAATCGAGCGCGTACGGCATCGTTGAAGGCGCCGCTGCGGTAGCCGCACCGGTTGCCGAGAGCTATGCGCGCGGGGTGCCCCTTATGCTCGAGGGCGAGTTGGGCGCGGGTCAGGTCGAGATTGCCATGCGCCTCTATCTGGATGGCCCTTTTGCCGATCAACCCTTTGTTTCCGTCGCGCTCGATGAGCTCACCGAGCGCGGTTGGCGTCATGTGCTCAAAAGCTCCGAATCGCCGCTGTTCCAAACGGGGCTGACCCTTTGCATTGAGGGCTGGAACGCGGTTGGCCCCCAGCGCCTCCGCGAGCTCGTTTCCACGATGGCCGACACCGCGTTGGCGACGCGCTGCCATGTGGTGCTGACGGCGAATGACATGCCGGGCGGCAGCGAAAGTGATCAAGCCGCCTTTGTGACCGAGCGTTTCGCCTGTGCGGTGAGCGTGGCGCCGGCGATTGCCGAGCAGGGAGCCGCGTCGACGAAGGTTGCGCGCTATTTGGAATATCTCGCTGATGCATTTGGGACGGCAGCACCCACGCTGTCCGCCGCGGCGACGAAGACGCTCGATGCTTACCGCTGGCCGCGCAATTATCTGCAGCTCCGCGAGGTCTCGGAACGACTGTATATATTGGTGGGGGCGGGTGCGGTGGAGCGCGCGGTGGCGGAGGAGGTGCTCGCCCAGGAGGACGTCATCAAAACCGCAACCTTTGGCGCTCCAACGCTCGACAGCGACCTGTATATCCTGCGTCCACTGGCCGATACCGAACGCGACATTGCGCGGCTGGTCGTAGGCTACCTTCAGGGCAACCGGACCCGCGCTGCCGAGGTGCTGGGGATAAGCCGCACGACCCTGTGGCGCTTGCTGAAAGACGACAACCGCTGAGCGAGGCGCCCGTGACCGCGTGCGGCGCGTGTGCTACAGTCCAAAGCAGTAATGTTTCGATTGCGTTACGGCGTGCGGGGGCGTATGGCGGAGACTTCAAAACCAAACCGGAATAGACGGAGCGCGGCTCCAGTTAACCGCCGCACGACGTCCCGGACGTGGGGCAAGCGCGCGTCGGGGTTCGACGGTTCGTTCAAGCGCACCAAATACGGCTATCCTTCGGCAAGCGCTCGCTTGGCCATGCAGGCCGAGTCGTCGCTGCGGGGGCGCAAGCGCGTGGTGGGCTCTAAGCTCAAGCACGACGGAACGCTGGGCTATATCAGCCGCGGTGCGGCTCGCCGCAGTGGGCTCAATCCTGCTGGCTGGCATCGATATGTGCCGATTGCAGTTGTTGTTGCGGTGGTTGTCATCGCGCTCGCGGCGCTTGGTTACGCCGGCGGCGGGGCCAATCTGGACGCAATGTTTAAGTCGCCCGAGCTCGCGCATGCAGGCACAGAAGTTGTCGAAGGCGTTCAGACCCAGACGGGCGTCGCGCCCCAGCGCGGTATCGTTGCGGCTGCCTCCACCATCGCCGATGCGCAAAAGGACGAGGACGAACAAGACGACGGCGCCGAAACGACTCACACGAACGAAACGACGACAACTCCATCGGCAAGATAAGTTGCGAGCGGGATAGCAAATTTGGGACGGGGCCTTTTGGCTGTCCAAGTGCCAGATGTCACCAGCGACGCACCCGATGCCAGTCACCAACAGCGAGCGGCCCGCGTAGCGTCAGCGGGTCCGCCGTTCGTTAGAACGGCGGAACATACACCACGTTGTCGCGGCGGGGTTTGGCCCCGGGGAGTGCGTCCTCGGCGTAGCCCAGAATGCAGTTGCCCACACCGCGCAGACTTCCGTCGGTGGGTAGACCCCACTTGGCCAGCAGTTCCAGTCCCTCGGGTGAGTCAAAGACCTCGTGCGCGCGGTGGATCCAACACGAATCGACGCCCAGCGCATAGGCTGCGTTGAGCAGGTTGCCCATGGCGAGCGAGCCGTCTTCCAGGTGCGTGGGCACACTGCGGTCGACGAGCACCACCACAACGGTTTTGGCGCCGTAGAAGGGATCTCCCTCGCTGCCCATAACTTGGGCGTTGAGCTGCGAGAGGCGCTCGACGGTTGCGGGGTCGGTAACGGCGACGAACGTGACCGGCTGACGTCCCATGCCGCTGGGCGCGTACTGGCCTGCCTCGATAATGCGTGCGAGCTTTTCTGCCTCGACGGGGCGATCGCTGTAGTTACGGCAGCTGCGGCGATGGATGAGCGCTTCGATGGTCTCCATGTGTCCTCCTGACGTTGGTTTCGATGCCTCGTTCTTACCCGCCGAACCAAAACCGTAATCGCGCCGTCGGCCTCAAACAATGCAAGCCACCAATCGGAAAAGTTGGCTTGCATAAAACTGGGCCAGAATGTGATAAACCGGTGGGATGATTAAACGTTTTATCCCGTCTACCCTGCGGTTTTTTACCACTTGCCTAAATGATGCGCGCATAAGCTCTGATAAAGGTTTTACTAAAGGAGTACCAACGTTTATCAGCGCGCCATGGTGGCGCCGGGCCAGGAGGTAACATCATGTTCCAGGCTGGAGATGTCGTCGAGACCGACTTCGAAGGATTTCTGAAGCTGCTGCGTTCCAAGACGCGCGCTTTCGTGTCGATCAACGATCACGAGTACTACATCACGCACACCGATGGCTATTGGCGTGTTCAGGATTGCGAGGCCCTCAACGATAAGGGCCACTTTACTGACTGCTCCGAGCTGGTCAACACGGTCTGCGAGGTCGTCGAACTGCCGTGGATCTGTGGCAAGAGCCTGCACGACAGCTTCTCGGGCGCCACGGTCTACGAGGCCGTCGCTGCGTAACGGCCAACAATCGATATTTTCTTGCAACCGCCGGCGCCGCCCCCGCGCCGGCGGTCTTTTTGTCGATATGCCTATGTAGAGCTTACCATATATAACGAGCTTATTGACGATAGTCAAAACTCGGACTAATGTAGAGATGTAAATTGGTCAAAACTCGGACAATCGAATGGTGGGATAGATGAATAGTGCGGTTACGCTGGTCGATTTCGACCGGATGCTCAATGGACTCGACCATATCTATTCGGAGTTCTCGCGCGCCTGCGGTCTTTCGGATTGCGCCTATTGGATGCTCGTCGACACGAGTGCAGCGGGTGGAAGCGTTGCCGTGAGTCGGCTGACGAGTGAATGGTTCTACAGCAAAAAGACCATCAATTCGGCAATCAAGACGCTTAGGGCGCGAGGGCTTGCGACGTTGGAGTTTGCCGAGGGCAGTCGTAAGAACAAGGTTGTGCGACTGACCGCAGAAGGTATGCAGTTTGCCAAGCGCTACGCGTTGCCGGCGCAAAAAGCCGAGCAACAGGCATTCGAGGCGCTCGAGCCGTGGGAACAGCGCGAGATCATGCGCTTGGTCGGTAAGTTCTCCCATGTTCTTAACGAAGAGTGCGAGGCATTTAAACGGCAAGTTGCCGCCGAGAACGAGGCTGACGATAAGGGCGAGGGGGAGACATGCGACTCTTAATGAGGTTTATGAGGCCGTACCGCGGTCTGATCGCGGTGACGCTGCTGGTGCTGCTAATCGACAACGTCGGTACGCTGCTCGTGCCCACGATGTTGGCGAACATGGTCAACACGGGCATCACGACGGGCGACGTCGATTACATCTTGCGCAACGGTCTGTACATGCTCATCGCGACCGGCATGGCCAGCGGTGGTGCGGTGCTGGGCTGTTATCTTTCGGCCCGCCTGGCGGCCAACGTGGCCTGCGATATCCGCAACGCCGTGTACGACAAATCGCTCGAGCTGTCCGCCAGCGACTTTGAGCGCTTTGGCACGGGTTCGATGATCACGCGCTCGCTCAACGACATCAACGTGATCCAGCAAGCGATCCTGCAGACGATTCAGCTGGTGCTGCCGGTACCGTTCTTGGCCGTGGCGGGCATCATCTTTGCCTGGTTTATCGATCCTGCCATGGGCACGCTGCTGGGCGTGGTCGTTGCGATCGTGCTGGTGGCGGCGGTCTTTACGGTGGCTAACGCCGCGCCGATTTTTATGCGCCTTCAGAGCTTTATCGACCGCATGAACGTGGTGCTGCGCGAGAACATCGTGGGCGTGCGCGTCATCCGCGCATTTAACAAGGAGCGCCACGAGGAGCAGCGCCTGGACGAGGTGTTTAGCGATTACGCGGCCAACGCCATCAAGGTCAACCACCTGTTTGTGGGCCTCGATAGCTCCAGCTTCTTTCTGATGAACATCGCCGAGGTGGCGGTGCTGTGGGTGGGCGGCAACCGCGTGGGCGTCCATGCCATGCAAATCGGCAGCATCTCGGCCGTGCTGGAGTACGCGATTCTGATCCTGTTCTTTGTGATGATGGCGCAGATGGTGGTGCTGACGCTTCCGCGCGCCGCGGCGTGCCTCAACCGTGCGCAGCAGGTGCTCGAAATCGAGCCGAGCATTGTGGACGGCAAGGCTACGCTGGGCAACGGGGCGCCTGAGTCCGCAGACGGCGCCGACGCGGTGGCCGTGTTCGACCACATGTCGTTCCGTTTTGACGATGCCGACGAGGACACCCTGTGCAACCTGAGTTTTGCCTGCCGCCGTGGACAGACGACCGCGATCGTGGGCTCAACGGGCTCGGGCAAGTCAACGGTGGCCAAACTCTTGCTTCGCTTCCACGATGCCACGAAGGGCGCCATTCGCCTGAACGGCGTCGATCTGCGCGACCTTTCGCAAGACGACATCCGCGGGCGTATCGCCTATGTGCCGCAGAAGGCATGGCTGTTCTCGGGTACCGTGGCAAGCAATCTGCGCTTTGGTAACGAGGGTGCGACCGAGGCTGACATGCTCCATGCGCTCCAGGTTGCCCAGAGCACCTTTGTACTCGATCAACCGCAGGGGCTCGACACTCCGGTGGCGCAGGGCGGTACGAACTTTTCGGGCGGCCAGCGCCAGCGTTTGGCAATCGCCCGCGCACTCATGAAGCGCGCCGACCTGTATATCTTCGACGACAGTTTTTCAGCCCTGGACTTTAAGACCGATGCGGCACTGCGCCATGCGCTGCAGGACGAGACGTGCGATGCCGCGGTGCTCATCATCGCCCAGCGCATCTCGACTATTTTGCATGCCGATCAGATCGTGGTGCTCAAGGACGGCGAGATCGTGGGCCTGGGCACGCACGACGAGCTCATGGAAACCTGCGAGGTGTACCGCGCTATCGCGGAATCGCAGATGAAGGGAGGTGAGTAGCATGACCGAGGAGCTCAAGAAGCAGGGCATCGCCGATGACGCCGCGGTTGCAGAGACAGTCGAGGAGACGGGCGCCACGCCCGGCCTGGACGAAGCCGCCAAGGCTGCAGCCGAACGCGAGGCTCGCCGCCAAGCGCTCTACGAGGAAAACGAACGCGCCGAGGACGAGCGCGCCCGCGCTGAGGCAGAGCGCATGCGCGATGTGGGCGACGAGGACGAGGACGAGAAACCCAGTGACACCTGGGCGACGGTGCGCCGTCTGTGGAGCGAGGCCGCCGGCGATCACTGGCGCTTCTACCTCGTGTTCGCGAGCATCGTGTTCTACGCCATCTTTAACACCGCGGCGCCGGCGTACAGCGCCCGCGTCATCGATGAGCTGTGGGGACACGTGAAGCTGGCGTTTGCCAACGACACCACCTTCAGTATCACTTGGGAGAACTGCGGCAGGACCATCTTCATCTACTTTATGATCTGGACGGCCGCCGCCTCGTTCTACGCGCTCCAGAGCTTTTTGATGTCGAGCGTGGCCGAACGCCTCAACCTGCGCCTACGCAACCGCATCGCACAAAAGCTCAACCGCCTGCCGCTTGCCTACTTTGACGCGCATCGTCCCGGCGAGGTCGTCAGCCGCGCGACCAACGACTTGGACAAGATGTCCGAGAGTATGCAGCGCGGATTGCTGCAGCTGCTGGTGTCGATCGGTACCGTAGTGGGCGCCGTGAGCGTGATGTTCGTGTTTAGCGTGCCGCTCACGCTCGTCTTTTTGTTCTTTACGGCGCTTTCGCTGCTGGTGACGAAGGTCGTGTCGCGCCGCACGCACGATGTGACGGGCGAGCGCCAGGAGTGGGTATCCAAGATTACGAGTGCGGTCGAGGAGGGCTACTCGGGCCGTCTGGTGATCCGTGCGTTTAACCGCGAGCGCCAGAGCTCTGCCGAGGTACACGAGGCTTCGAAGGAGCTGGCGCGCGTGAGCACCAAGGCCGACTTTATGATTAACGCCGTCGGCCCTGCGGTGCGCTTTATCGGCCGTTTGGCGCAGATCGTGATTGCGCTGGTGGGCTGCAGCATGCTGGTTGCCGGGCATATGACCGTCGGCGTGTTCCAGGCGTTCTTCCAGTTTATCTACGAGGCGTCCGAACCCATGACGCAGTTGTCGTTTACCTTTAACTCGCTGCAGAGCGCGCTGGCGAGCGCAGAGCGCGTGTTCGACCTGCTCGATGAGCCCGAGATGGAGGCCGATCCGCAGCCGGGCGAGGCTGCCAAGCTGCCGGGCAAGGTGGAGGGCCGCGTCGCTTTTGAGCACGTGCGCTTTGGCTATGCGCCCGACAAGCCGCTCATGCGCGACGTGTCGTTTGCCGCCGAGCCGGGTCAGAAGATCGCCGTGGTGGGAACCACGGGTGCGGGTAAGACCACGCTCATCAATCTGCTCATGCGCTTCTACGAGATCGACGGCGGCCGCATTACCCTCGACGGTGTGGACACGAGCCGCATGGACCGCGGCGAGCTGCGCCAGCAGTTTGGCATGGTGTTGCAGGACGCCTGGCTGTTCGATGGCACCATTGCCGAGAACATCGCCTATGGCTGTCCCGAGGCGACGCGCGAGGAGATTGTCGCGGCCGCACGTGCCGCTCAGGTCGACTTCTTTGTGCGCACTATGCCGCAGGGCTACGACACACGGGTGGCTAACGATGCCGAGAGCATCAGCCAGGGCCAACGTCAGCTGCTGACCATCGCGCGCGTGCTGCTCAACAACCCGGCGATCCTCATCCTGGACGAGGCGACGTCGAGCGTGGACACGCGCACCGAGCTTGCCATCGGCCACGCCATGGACGCGCTCATGCGCGGGCGCACGAGCTTTGTGATCGCGCACCGTCTGTCGACGATCGTCGATGCCGACCTCATCCTGGTCATGGATCACGGCAATATCATCGAGCAGGGTACGCACAAGGAGCTGCTGGCTGCCGAGGGCGCTTACGCCGACCTCTACCTAAGCCAGTTCGCATAAGGTGACAAAGGGGCAGTCCCGCATGTCGCATCGAAAAGAAGGCGCGCCGGGGGCGGATTCCCTGGCGCGCCTTTTGCGTCGGTGCCGATGTTGTTTTGTGCCGCTCGCGTTCCTAGTGCTCGTCCACGAGCTTGGCGACGAGGGCCTTGAGCTCGGCCACCTCTCGCTCGAGTTCCTTGACGCGGCGGGCATTCTCGGTGATGCCCTGGCGGTTGAGGGCGCTCTGCTCGGCGGCGTCATCGGGCATGTACTCGCGATGCTGCTTGGCATCGAAGCTTTCTTCGAACACGCGGCAGCCGTTGCGCTTGATGATGCGACCGGGCACGCCCACGACGGTACAGTTATCGGGTACGTCTTTGACGACGACCGAGTTGCCGCCGATCTTGACGTTGTTGCCGATGCGGATGTTGCCGAGCACCTTGGCGCCTGTGCCCACAGTGACGTTGTTGCCCAGGGTGGGGTGGCGCTTACCGGTCTCGTTGCCGGTACCGCCGAGCGTGACGCCCTGGTAGAGCACGCAGTTGTCGCCCACAATGGTGGTCTCGCCGATGACGACGC
This sequence comes from Collinsella sp. AF37-9, assembly GCF_003475115.1. Classification (NCBI taxonomy): domain Bacteria; kingdom Bacillati; phylum Actinomycetota; class Coriobacteriia; order Coriobacteriales; family Coriobacteriaceae; genus Collinsella; species Collinsella sp. AF37-9. The sequence goes on from NZ_QROQ01000003.1 coordinate 32,003, forward strand.
CCATGGCATGGTCGATAAAGAAGTGCTTGCCGATCTGCGCGGCGGGATGAATCTCGACGCCGGTGATATGACGGGTGAGCTGCGAGAGCACGCGGGCGAGCGAGCGATGGCCGTGCTCCCAGAGCCAGTGCTCGGGCACGTGATTCCACTTGGCGTGAAGACCGGGGTACGAAAGGAAAATGACCAGGCCATTTTGCGCAGCGGGGTCCTGCGCCTGGACGGTCTTGATGTCCTCGCGAATGGTATTGATAAAGCTCACCGGCCGCCCTCCCTCAGCGCCATGGCAATGCGATTCAATAAAGTATAGCGATTCGCTAGGGATTAGGAAGAGCAATCTTTCACGGCTTTGCGTGACAGGTGTCAGTTATGCAAACTTGCTGGTAATGGGGTCATGCTTTTGTGGGGTTGCGCACGAGGGGGCGCCGCAACCGTATACTGGTCAACTTGGACGTATCCGCGCCCACAACTGAGAGGTTTTACTTCATGGGTTTCATCAATTTTATCGCCGAGCTGCTCAAAGACCCGCGCACCGCGATTGCCAGCTGGATCGCCGCCGGCCCGCTTATGGCCTACGGCTGCGTGTTCCTGATCATCTTTATCGAGACGGGCGTGGTGTTCTTCCCGTTCCTTCCTGGCGATTCGCTGCTGTTTGCTTCGGGTTTCTTTGCCCACAACGGTGGCTTTAACATCGTGGCGCTTCTGGCCGTCGCATGGGCGGCTGCCATTTTGGGTGATCAGTGCAACTTTATGATCGGCCACTTCTTTGGCAAAAAGATCATCGCTTCGGGCAAGGTCAAGGCCATGACGCCCGAGCGCATTAAAAAGTCTGAGGACTTCTTGGACAAGTGGGGCCACCTGGCCATCTTCTTGGGTCGCTTCTTCCCATTTATCCGCACCTTTGTGCCCTTTATCGCCGGCATGGGCGGCATGCACTGGCGCAACTTTGTCATCTTTAACGTGCTGGGCGGCATTACCTGGTCGACGGTCTTCACGCTGCTGGGCTACTTCTTTGGCGGTATTCCCTTTGTGCAGGAGCACTTTGAGCTGCTGATTATCGGCATCGTCGCCGTGTCGATCATTCCGACCGTGGTCGGCATCGTCAAGGCCAAGCTGGGCAAATAGAGCGCTTAGCCTGAATCGGCGCGCAAACCGTGTAGTTGAGGCCCGTCATCGCTTGCGGTGGCGGGCCTCTTTAGTGCCGTTCAAATGAGAATACTTTAGTTAGTTAAAGAAAAACGTTTTATCCGACGCGTGCGGGGAGTACAATCTCGTGCATGCGAATCGACGTGCCATCGGCTTTGATGCTGTTCGCGTGTCCCGTCCGGCTCTACGCTCCGGGCGTGCGACGTTGCGACGCGGTCGGCCCCGGTCCTTGCGTGCGGGTTCGCGAGTATGCAACTGTGTATGTAAGGAGCGACATATGACTGTCGAGAAGAAGGATATCGATTGGGGTAGCCTCGGCTTTGGCTACATGAAGACCGATTACAGCTACGAGGCTCATTGGAAGGATGGCGAGTGGGACGAGGGTGGCCTGACCACCGACCACACCCTGCACGTCTCCGAGTGCGGTGGCATCTTCCATTACTGCCAGGAGGTCTTTGAGGGCCTGAAGGCCTACACCGCCGAGGACGGCAGCATCGTCTGCTTCCGTCCCGACATGAACGCCGAGCGTATGTACAACTCTGCCCAGCGCCTCGAGATGCCCCCGTTCCCCAAGGACAAGTTTGTTGAGGCCGTCAAGCAGGTCGTTTCTGCCAACGCCGCCTGGGTTCCGCCCTTCGGCTCCGGCGCGACCCTGTACGTGCGTCCGTTTATGATCGGCTCCGGTGACGTGATCGGCGTGGCTCCCGCTCCTGAGTACACGTTCCGCATTCTCGTGACCCCGGTCGGTCCGTACTTTAAGGGTGGCCTCAAGCCCGTCAAGCTGCGCGTTTCTGAGTATGACCGTGCGGCACCGCACGGCACCGGCAACATCAAGGCCGGCCTCAACTACGCCATGTCCCTCAAGCCCACGATGGAGGCCCATCGCGAGGGCTATGCCGAGAACCTGTATCTCGACTCCGAGTCCCGCACCTATGTCGAGGAGACCGGTGGCGCCAACGTCCTGTTCGTGAAGGAGGATGGCACGCTTGTCGTTCCGCAGTCGCACACTGACTCCATCCTGCCCTCCATCACCCGTCGCTCGCTCGTTCAGGTTGCTCAGGACCTGGGCATAACCGTCGACCAGCGCCCCGTCGAGTGGGCCGAGGTCAAGGCCGGCACCTTTGTGGAGTGCGGCCTGTGCGGCACCGCCGCCGTCATCTCCCCGGTGGGCGAGATCGACAATAAGGTTTATGGTGCCGATGAGACCGTGACCTTCCCGGCTGGCTACACCGAGATCGGCCCTGTGATGAAGAAGCTCCGCGAGACCCTGACTGGTATCCAGTCTGGTGCTGTTGAAGATAAGCACAACTGGGTCTATACCGTCGCGTAAGCTGCCATAGCTGTTCGGCCCGAGGGCAACCTTCCTTTCCGGCGCGTCCTCGGACATGAAAGAACCTCCGCTGCGCACTTCGTGCGGCGGAGGTTCTTTCGTCCTGCGGAGTGCGCCGGAAAGGAAGGTTGCCCTCGGGCCTGCGTTACCTCGGCGCTGCCGTTACGGGCAATATAGATCTGAATTAAAGATGGCGCATGGCCTTTTAGGCCGCGCATTTGTTTTGGTTCGCGCCATGTGGGGGTGGTGGCGACGTGCATTTTTGCGAGTATTCTGCAATCGAAGGCCCCTGCATACCGACCTCGGGCAAAAAATCGGGATTTCTCGATGTTTTCTACGAATGATGGGCGGGGTTATGGGCTGACAGCGTTTGATTTGCAGGGATATTTGCGCTCTTTGGCATTTATCGCGGCGCCCGAAGCCCTTGGTTATGTTGAATACTCCTAAAAATGCACGGCGCTTAGAGGGGGACCTTCGCGAAAAAGGAAACCGCCCCGTCGAAGTATGCATTCGACGGGGCGGTTTATGCATTTGGCCGATTAAAGATGCGCTGTCAAACTACTAGAACTTGACGGTCGGGGCCTGGCGGGCTGCTTCGGCGGCCTCGAAGCCCTGGCGCTCCTTAAACTGGAAGATGCCGGCAAAGATGACAGCCGGGAACGTCTGGATGGCGTTGTTGTAGCTGAGCACGCAGTCGTTGTAGCTCTGGCGTGCATAGCTAATCTTGTTCTCGGTATCCTCGAGTGATGCCTGCAGCTGCGTAAAGTTGGTGTTTGCCTTCAGATCGGGGTAGGCCTCGGCCACGGCGAAGAGCTGGCGTAGCGCACCGGTCAGCACGTTGTCGGCCTCCATCTTGGCCTCGGGCGTGGTGGCCTTGACGGCGGTGTTACGCGCGCTGATCACGGCGGAGAGCGTCTCTTGCTCGTGCTTGGCGTAGCCCTTAACGGTCTCGACCAGGTTGGGGATCAGGTCGTTGCGGCGCTGCAGCTGCGTATCGATGTTCTGCCAGGCGTTATCGATGCGGTTACGCTTGGTGACCATGTTGTTGTAGATGCCGGCGATGGCGCAGACAATCACAATGACAACAACGATGCCGATGATGACGGTAATCATGATGTCTCCGTTTCGAATGGCCGCGGCGGCATGCGCCAGCTGCCGTTGGTATAACGCTACTAGTATACCCGCAACGTTTTGCCGTGCCGAACTTTCCGGTAAGCGTTATGTTTTCGGCGGGGTCGGCACCGGGGTAAAACGCGCGAGGTACAGGTGTAAGATATGCGACAGATTGACGAGTGTTGTCTTTGCCCTGAGGATGGCGATACCAGTGGACCTTCGCATTAAGAAAACCTACCGTGCCCTGTTCGATGCTTTCACCGAGCTTCTCGAGGAGCATCGTTTTGAGGACCTGACGGTTGCCATGCTGTGCGACCGCGCCATGATTCGCCGCACGACGTTCTACAAGCACTTTCGCGACAAGAACGATTACTTTGCCTTTTATATCGATGAGCTCATGTCCGGCTTGCCGCAAAAACAGCCCGATGAGGCCGGCACAGTGTCTGCCGAGGACGTGCGCGCGCTCCGGCACGCGATTTTGGACGATGCCATGGGCCTGATTCTGGCCCATGAGCAGCTCATGGACAACATTTTGGCGAGCAGCATGTCGGGAATGCTGACCAACGTTATTTGCGACCGCATTGCCCGCTCCATCCGCGAGCGTGTGATGAACGTGCTTGCCGAGGATGCCCTGGCCCCCGTGTCACTCGAGACGACGTCTGAGTTTGTCGCCGGCGGTATTATTCGACTTTTCACGATATGGTGGGAATCGGGCCACGATCTTGAGCGTCGACCCGAGATGGCCGACGTGGTCGATGCGCTGTTTGAGCGGACCATGACGCCGGTGCATCACTAAAAGTGGCGGAGAGAGGGGGATTCGAACCCCCGGAACGCTCTCGCGCTCAACGGTTTTCAAGACCGCCGCATTCAACCGCTCTGCCATCTCTCCGTGAGTCGTAATGATAGCATCGTTTTGGATTTGCAACAGGGGAGGCGAACGATGACGAGCACCGGAATCGATGAGAAGTTCATGTGTGAGGCGCTGGCGGAGGCGCGTGCCGCCGCGGCGGTGGGCGAGGTGCCGATCGGTGCCGTAGTGGTGCGCGCGGGTGAGATTGTCGCGCGGGCGCATAATCGCCGCGAGCTCGACCAGGACCCTTCGGCGCATGCCGAGTTTGCGGCCCTATGCGCCGCCGCTCAGTCGCTCGGTCGTTGGCGCCTTTCCGATTGTACGGTCTACGTGACGCTCGAGCCCTGCTGCATGTGCGCGGGGCTTATGGTTAATGCGCGCGTGGGGCGCTGCGTGTACGGCGCGGCCGATGCTAAGGCGGGCGCTCTGGGGTCGCTATACGACCTCAATGCCGATTCGCGCCTGAATCATCGGTTTAATGTGACGGCTGGGGTCTTGGCGGATGAATGCCGCGAGCTGCTGAGTAGCTATTTTGGCGGTCTGCGCGCGGCGGGCGGCGCTGATTGCGGTTGTGGGGCCAATCTTGACGCACACGCCGCTCACGCCGCAGCGTTTGCGGGTGCCGGTGAGGATGCTGGCGCGGCGGTTGACTTTGGTCCTGCGTGCCGCCGGCCCCGCCGTGTGCTGCTGGCGATCGACTCCTTTAAGGGCAGCGTGTCGAGTGCGCAGGCGGAGGCGGCGGTTGCCGAAGGCGTGCGCCGCGTTTGGCCCGATGCCCAGGTGGCCGCGTTGCCGCTGGCAGATGGTGGCGAGGGAACGCTCGATGCCGTTGCCGCATGCGGTGGCGAGCTTGTGACCTGTGAGGTGGCAGGTCCCTTGGGCAAGCGCGTGTCTGCCCGGATGCTGGTGGACGGCGAGCACGAGTCGGCTGTAATTGAGATGGCCGAGGCGGCGGGTATTGGGTATTCACCCTGCACGGAATCGGCGGCGCTGGTTGCTACAACCTATGGCGTGGGCGAGCTCATGCTTCGCGCAGTCCGTGCTGGGGCAAAGACTATCTATATTGGTCTGGGCGGCAGTGCCACCAACGACGGTGGCGCCGGCATGCTGCAGGCGCTGGGCGCGCGTCTTGTCGATGACCGTGGCTGCGATATCGCGCCGGGGCTCGCGGGCCTTGAACACGTGGCGAGTATCGATTTGGCACCGGCGCTACGGGCACTGAATGGCGCTCGTATCGTTGTGCTTTCGGATGTCGAGAACCCACTCGTGGGGCGTCGCGGCGCGCTTGCGGTGTTCGGCGGACAGAAGGGTCTGCCGGCTGATGATGCCGAGGCACTTCACAGGTACGACAGTTGGATGGTCGGCTACGGCCGCCTGCTCGATACGGCGATTGCCGGAGCTCGAGCCCAGGGGTTGTTGCGCACACCTGAGGGCGCACGGACATTTGGCTCGGTGCTCGGCGTGCCCGGTGCCGGTGCCGCCGGCGGCCTGGGTGCCGCGCTGCTGGCGCTCGGCGCGGAGCTGCGTTCGGGCGTGGAGACGGTGCTCGATCTGATTGGGTTTGACGAGCGCGTGCGCGATGTCGACCTGGTCATAACGGGCGAGGGCAATATGGACGAGCAATCCGCCGCCGGCAAAGCGCCGGTGGGTGTGGCTCGCCGCGCCAAGCGATATGGCAAGCCGTTGGTCGCCGTCGTGGGCGGTCGCGCTGTCAACCTGGATGCGGTATATGGGCAGGGTATTGACTTGGTTTTGCCGATCTGCCGCAAGCCCATGGACCTGGAGCGGGCACTCGATTCGCAAGAAGCCACAACCAACCTCATCTGTGCCGGCGAGTCTGTTGCGCGAGCCTACGACCTCGGCCGCATCTAGAAAAGTAGTCTTTTTGCACTTCAGGTGTTGACGCCGCCATTTATGTGCCATTAGTAGATTGCTCTTCGTTCAGTTGTTCGCCAATTAATCATGCCAATTAATTACCATTTCGGGCGAAGACGTGGATTATCTCCATGATGGGCCTCTTTGGTCATAATGTTGTCTTTAACTGTCCTTAATCAATAGATCGCTCGTGGGAAGAGAAGGCGACACCAGAGGGGGAGAAGGGAATTGGAGAGGAAAGTTTTCGGCGGGGGGGGGGGGGGGGCAGAGAGTCGCTGCTCTCTGCCTTGCGCTGGTTCTCGGCTTCGGATGTTTATCCGTTGGCGCGACGGCCGGTGTCGCATATGCGGCCACGGAATCGCGGACTGCGTATACTGCGGAGGAGTTTGAGATCACCCAGGACGGCGTGACCTATTCGTGCGAGACCACGGATAAGGGCATGGCGGAAATCACAGGTATTGTTGCCGACGACAGTGTGACCGCGGTGAGTGTGCCCAGCTCCATCGAGCATGGTGGCCAGACCTACAAAGTCACCAAACTTTATTTCTCGTCTGGTATCGTGGCCAAGAACGTTGAGCAGCTGACGCTTCCCGACACGCTCGAAAAAATGTACGGAGGGAATTTCCGGAGGTTCGCAAAGGTCAAGGAGCTCCATATCCCTGGCTCCATCAAGAACTTCGCTTGCTCGCTGCAAAACGCTGGCTCGCTCGAAAAGCTCTATTTCGATGAGGGCGTCGAGGAGATTAGCGCCAACATGATGGTCTATGGCTGCAGCAACCTTTCGGAGATCGATCTCCCCTCAACCCTCAAAATGATTTCGGGCTCGGGCGCCTTCGAGGGGGCTACGGCCCTCACAAGCATCGAGTTTCCAAAAGATGTCGCCTTCTCCGACACCATAACGGGCGTGTTCGAAGACTGCACGTCTCTGACAAGCGTGTCGTTGCCCGCTTCGGTTACCAAGATCCCCTCGCACATGTTTGACGGATGCACCTCTCTCACGTCCGTCACCGCGCTGAGCGAAATCGAGTCCATCGGGGATGGGGCGTTTCGGAATTGCTCGAGTTTAACCGGGATCGATTTCCCGGGCACATTGACGAGCATCGGATCCTCTGCTTTCCAGGGGTGTGCCAGCCTGGTGAGCGTGCCCAATCTAAGCAAGGTAACAAAGATGGGCTGGGGGGCGTTTTACGAGTGCAAAAAACTGCAGGCGTCCGTGGATCTGTCCTCGCTTCAGAACATTCCGGACAATGCGTTCTGCTACACGCCGGTTAAGATCGTGGGGCTCTGCGACAGCCTGAGAAGTATCGGTGACTGGGCCTTTATCCAGAGCAACGTTGCCGTCCAGCTCCCCAGGACACTTGAGAAAATTGGCAACTACGCCTTCTATTACGGCACGTTGCCGGAGCAGTTTTCCATTCCGGATTCCGTGACTTCCGTTGGCACGGCAGCCTTCTCGGGCGTAGATGGCGTGAAGGATGTGACGATCGGGCGCGGCCTCACCAAAATACCCTCGGGTATGTTTGACGGCAGCACGGTTCAAAAGATCACAATCGAAAACAGCATGGACGACATCACCGGCTCGGAGAACCTCCCGTTCTTTGGCGTCGATATCGTCTACACGCGCGAGTCCATCGATGACGGCGTCGGCGATACCGTGAGCAATGACAGCACCAAGACCCTTCAGGATCTGGTCAACGAGGCCCCCGATGGCAAGGAAACCGTCATCACCCTGAAAAAGCACGTGAAGCTCGGCTCCACGCTCACGATTCCTGCCGGGAAGATGATTAAGATCACGTCGGATAAGCCCTATACCATCTTGGCAAAGAAAAGTGGCGTCTCTGTATTGGTCAATGTTGCCGAGAGGGCGTCCCTCGAGCTGTCAGGGAAAGCGTCCCTGAGAGGCCGTTACAACAAGGGCGCCATTATTTCTAGCAGGGGAGCAGTTGTGCTCTCTGACGAGGCCGTCGTGTACGACGGCACCACGAGCAGTGATAACGCGGGCGCCGTCGACGTGTCGGGAGAAAATGCCTCGCTTACCATGACGGGCGGCGTTATCGAGCAGTGCGAGCTGCGCCATTCGTATTGCGGTGCCGTTCGCGCGTCCAGTGGCGCTCATGTAGTTATGAGGGGTGGCGTTATCCGTAACAACGGAGTCGTTACCGGGGCCACCAATTGCTATTGGCTTACATCTTCTGGCGTCATTTTGTGGGGCGATGCTCGCTTTGACATGAGCGGAGGCCGCATCGAGGGCAACAACGGTTATCGAGGCAGTGCGGTGCTTGCGTACGGCCAGGGTAAGGGCGAAAACCAAAGAGCCAAGTTCACGATGACTGGTGGCCAGATTTCCGGCAACAGGAGCAGTAGGCTGGAGGCGGCCTACGATCCTTCCGGAGCAGTTCATATTGAGGGCAACGCCGAGTTCACCATGACGGGTGGAGAGATTAAGAACAACGTTGTGTCTGGCAAGGGCAAAGGCAAAGGCGGCGGAGTGTGTGTGGTTGACCCGGGCTGCCAGGGCGGCGAAAAGGGGAATACTGCTTTCACCATGCAGGGCGGATCCATATCTGGCAACTCCGCTTCCGCCGGCGGAGGCGTCTATACCTATTCGAATGACGTCACGCTCAGCGCGGGCGAGATCAAGGGCAATACTGCTTGGAGCATGGGTGGCGGCGTGTATAGCGAAGGCAACGAGTATCTTGGCTATAGTACGCTCCATATCGAAAACGCTCTCGTTGTTGATAACCATGCGGATAAACAGGGCGGCGGCATGTGGTTCTGCCCGACCGGAGATGCCAAGGTCTACGTCCAGGACGGCGGCCTGATCGCCAGGAACACGGCTGGTGAGGCGGGAGACGACTTTGTCTTCACCGGCTTCAAAGACGCCAAATACAAACTGACCTTGGCCAACCGCGCTCCGGGCGGCGGAAAGGTCAGCTGGTACAGAGACGGTGGGCTGTTTAACCCCGAAGGCACTTATGCGGCAACAAACCCCGAAATCCCGCGATTCTCGCCCGGTGGTGACAACGGCGAGCCCCTGTCCTTTACCGACGCCACGCCGAACGTCGCGCTTAAATCTGTGATGAGCGAGGATGCGTATAACCTCGGCGGCGGTCAGACGTCGCTGACGATCTCTGGCAATATGGCGCCGTTGGGAGGCGGCATCGGCGCCAACGGCGGTGTCGTCATCGGTAAGTCCGAGAATATCGACATTCCCATTAAAAAGGTCTGGGAGAACCCCAGGATTCCCCATCCTGATGAGGTCAAAGTAAATCTCAAGAACGGCGATACCGTCATCGATTCGATCACCCTGAGCGAGTCCAACGGCTGGAAGGGCTCCTTCGAGGGCCTGCCCAAGTACTCCGAGTCCGGCGCCGTGATCGACTACACCGTGGCCGAGGACCCCGTCGAGGGCTACAGCTCCAAGGTCACCGGCGACGCCGAGCGCGGCTTCACCGTGACCAACGCCTCCACGGCCAAGGTCTCGGTGCCCGTCGAGAAGAAGTGGGTCGGCCCGGCGGCCGAGAAGGCCACCGTGCGCCTGCTCGCCGACGGAAAGGACGCCGGCGAGTCGATCGAGCTGTCAAAGTCCAACGGCTGGAAGGGCTCCTTCGAGGGCCTGCCCAAGTACTCCGAGTCCGGCGCCGTGATCGACTACACCGTGGCCGAGGACCCCGTCGAGGGCTACAGCTCCAAGGTCACCGGCGACGCCGAGCGCGGCTTCACCGTGACCAACGCCTCCACGGCCAAGGTCTCGGTGCCCGTCGAGAAGAAGTGGGTCGGCCCGGCGGCCGAGAAGGCCACCGTGCGCCTGCTCGCCGACGGAAAGGACGCCGGCGAGTCGATCGAGCTGTCAAAGTCCAATAGCTGGAAGGGCTCCTTCGAGGGCCTGGCCAAGTACTCCGAGTCCGGCGCCGTGATCGACTACACCGTGGCCGAGGACCCCGTCGAGGGCTACAGCTCCAAGGTCTCCGGCGACGCCGAGCGCGGCTTCACCGTGACCAACGCCGTGAAGACGGGCGAGCTCGACGTCTCCAAGACCGTCGCGGCGCGCGAGGGCCTGGCGGTCGACGCGGGCAAGATATTTAAGTTTGTGGTTGAGGCCACCGATGCCGCGGGCCGCAAAGTATCCGGCGCCTACGGTGACGCGACGTTCGAGGACGGCAAGGCGACCCTCAAGCTCAAAGATGGCCAGACGGCGAGGATCACGGGGCTGCCCGCGGGAACCGCCTACACGGTGACCGAACGTGCCGCCGATGGCTACAAAGCCGCGGTGAACGGAGTCGAGGGATCTAGGGCTGATGGCTCCATCTCGGCCGATCAGGTCGCCTCCGCTGCCTTCACCAACACCTTCGACCCCGCCCCCGCCACGGCGTCCGTCCCCGAGCTCACCAAGGTGCTCGCAGGAGGCCGCAAGCCCGGCCTCCAGGAGGGGGAGTTCACCTTCGAGCTCTCCCTCACCGACGGTGCGGGCAATGTCCTCGAGGGCTACCCAATCGAGGCGAAGAATGACAAGGACGGCAAGGTTTCCTTTGGCGAGCTCAGCTTCACCAATCCGGGCACCTACCACGCGACCGTGACCGAGAAAGCAAGCGGCGATGTCCTGATTGAGGACGACGCGCATGCCTACACCTTCGACATCGCGGTGACTCAGACCGGTGCCGGCCTTAAGGCCGAGATCTCCAACGAGCGGGGCAAGAAGACCTTCACCAACACCTTCACGCCGCACGACAACACCAAGACCGTCACCAAGGCGAACGCCTCGGGCGCCAAGGTCGATGTGGATGGCAAGCCGGTGGGCGTGGGCGATATCCTCACCTATACCATCGGCTGGGCCAATAACAGCGTCGACGACAGGGGCGCCGCGCAGGCGGCCGACGTGACGGTGACCGATGTCCTGCCCAAGGGCGTTAACTATGTTGAGGGTTCTGCCGACGGTGCCGCCTACGACGCCGCGACGCGCACCCTTACCTGGTCGCTCGGCGAGCAGGCTGCGGGCGCCACGGGCACGCTCAGCTTTGACGTGAAGGTCTCCGCCGAAGCCGCCGTGGTCGACGACATCTCCAACACCGCCACGGTCAAGGTGGGGGAGAACGAATCCCAGACCAACACGACCCACAACAGCGTGTCCCGCGAGGGCAGCCTCACCGTCAAGAAGACGGTCGTCGGCGGCGACAGCCAGCGCGAGTTCGGCTTCACGGTCGCGCTGGCCGACGGGGACGGCGAGCCCGTCTCCGGCACCTTCGGCAAGGGCGAGCACGCCGTGACGTTCGCGGACGGCAAGGCGAACTTCACGCTTAAGGATGGCGGGGAGAAGATCATCTCCGGCCTACCCGTGGGCGCGCACTATACCGTGACCGAGGATGCCGCCGAGGGCTACGCGACCACGGCCGAGGGGGCCGAGGGCACCGTGACCGAGGCAGGCGCGACTGCAGCGTTCACCAACACGTACGGAACGGCCACCGAGGGCAGGGACGTCTCCACCGCGGGACTCTTCACCAAGACGCTCGAGGGCCGCGACTGGGCGGAGGGCGATAGCTTTCAGTTCGCGCTCACGGGCGAGGGCGGCGCTCCCATGCCCGATGGCTCTGCCGACGGCTCCAAGACCGTCAGTGTGACGGCCGCCGCCGGCACCAAGGCGGGCGATAGGGTCGCCTTCGGCTTCGGCCCCATCCGCTACATGCTCGACGACATCAAGGACGCCGAGTTTGCCGAGGTCGGCGGCAAGCGCGTGCGCGCCAAGACCTTCACCTACACGGTGCGCGAGGTCAGGCCCGATGACGGCTCCGCCATCGCCGGCGTGGCCTACGACGACCACGTCGCCACGATGACGGTGACCGTGACCGACGACGGCTCCGGCAACCTCACGGCCACGACGCCCGCGATCGCGGAGGTGAGCGGCGGCGACTTCGTCAACACCTACACGACCGAGCTCGACTACTCGGCCCGCGCGGGAGTGCGCCTGTCCAAGACGCTCTCCGGCCGCGCCATGGAGGCGGGGCAGTTCGCCTTCACCGTGACCGCGGACGCTGAGACGGCCGCCAAGCTCGGCCTCAAGACCGACAAGGACGCCTACGCCGTGGCCGCGGCTGACGATGGGAAGGCCGACCTGGTCGACCTCATCGGCGCTGCTTCGGGCAGCGATGTGAAGTTCACCGACGCCGACGCGGGCAAGACCTACAGCTTCACCGTCACCGAGACCAAGCTCGGCGGCGAGGGCTACACCAACGACACCGTGCCGCGCACGGTGACCATCGCGCCCGCCTACGATACCGCGACGGGCAAGCTCATGGTCACGACCACGGTTGCCAAGGACGGCGTCGAGGTCGCCCGCAGCGAGGTCTCCACGGCAGATGACGCCATGGCGACGCCCGCGCCCGTGACGGTCGCGTTCCAGAACTCCTACGAGGCCACCGGAACGCTCGGCGGCGAGGGCGGCGCGGTTATCAACGCCACCAAGACGCTGGCGGGCCGCGCCGCGGCGGCGGGCGAGTTCTCGTTCTCCGTCCGCGATGCCCAGGGCGACGTGGTCGCGACTGCGGCCAACCAGGCCTCCGGCGACGGCGAGGCCGCGGGGCTCGCGTTCTCGCCCATCGCCTACACCACCGACTCGCTTAAGCAGATGGTGGCGGACGGTACCGCCACCAAGGCCGCCGATGGCTCCTGGGTCATTCCCTATACCGTTTCCGAGGACGGCACGGACCGGCTGCCCGCGGGCGTGACGGCGGCCGTGTCGAGCTTCGGCATTACGGTCAAGGTGACCGATAACGGCAAGGGCGGGCTGGATGTGGTCGTGGTCTATCCCGAGGGATCCGACGGCACGCTGTCGTTTGTGAACGGCTATAGCGCCGGCGAGGCGACGGTCGACATCGCGGGCACCAAGACGCTGGCGCTCCGCCAGGCCGGACTCGGCCTCACGCAGGCCGACATCGCGGGCAGGTACACCTTTAAGATCGAGCCGCTGGACGGCGCGCCCGCACCGGTCGACGCCTCCGGCAAGACGGTGACCGAGGCGACCAACGACGCCGCCGGCAACGTCGAGCTGGGCCACGTCACGTTCAGGCAGCCGAGCGACCTCGATGGCGTCGAGATCGACGGCGACGGCCTGCGCACCAAGACGTTTGCCTACCGGGTGAGCGAGTCCGGTTCGGTCGACGGCGTGGTCAATGACCCGACGGCAACCAGGACCTTCATGGTCAGGGTGGTCGAGGACACCGCCGCGGGCACGCTTGTCGCGACGGTCCTGCCCGCAGAGGGCACGCCCGAGGGCAGGGGCGCGTTCGAGTTCACCAACACCTACGGCGTGAACCCGACGCCGAGCTCCGTCACCGACCAGATCAAGGTGAGCAAGAAGCTCAAGGGCCGTGACCTGGCCGAGGGCGAGTTCGAGTTCCAGCTGGTCGAGCTTGTCGCCGACGGCAGCGAGAGCGTCGCGGCGACGGGCAAGAACGCCGCCGACGGCACGGTCGCGCTCAGCCCCGTTACCTACACCGCGCCCGGCGCGCACAGCTACGAGCTGCGCGAGGTCGCCGGCACGGCGGGCGGCGTGACATATGACAGGGCGACGTACCGCGTGCGCACGACGGTCACCGATGCCGGCAACGGCACGCTCGCCGTCAAACACGAGCTCATGGATGCCGAGGGCAATGCCGCGAACGACACCTCGGTGACCTTCACCAACGGCTACCAGGCCGCACCCGTCACCCTCAAGCTGGGCGCCGCCAAGGTGCTCAAGGGCGCCGAGCTCAAGGCGGGCCAGTTTAGCTTTGAGCTCAAGGGCCGGGACGGCAAGGTCATGTCGACCGCCAAGAATGCCGCCGACGGCAGCGTCGCGTTCGATGCGCTGACCTTCAAGCGGGCCGGCACCTACACCTTCACGGTGAGCGAGGTCGACGACGGCCAGGCGCACGTGACCTACGACAAGGCGGTGCACAAGGTCGTCGTCACGGTGAGCGACGAGGCGGCAGACGGCACCAAGACGGGCTACCTGTCGGCGAAGGTCTCCTACGAGGGCGACGCCAACACGCCGCCAATCTTCACCAACAGCTACGCCGAGAATCCCGGGACCCCCGAGAACCCCGGCACGCCGGGCGGTGGCTCGGACGGCGGTTCAGATAACGGCTCCGGCAGCGGCGCTAGCGGCGACGGCTCCAAGGGCGGCATGCCCGACACCGGCGACCGCAGCTTGCCGGCGGCCGCGCTCGCGGTCATGGCCGGCACCGGCGCGCTGGCCGCCGCGGGCGGCGCGGTCCTGTACCGCAGGCGCCGCTAGCGATATGGACGAGTGGGGCGAATCCATCCGATGGGTTCGCCCCACTTGCCGTGGCGGGCGGGAGCAGGTAAGATATACCGAGCGCCTAGCGCGTTCGATGGGTTCGGATGACGACATGTTCCGAATCTGGTCAGGTCCGGAAGGAAGCAGCCATAAGGAGCCTCTGTCGGGCATCCGAATCCATCGAGCGCACGGGCGCTTTTTTGGTGCCGCGATGCGGTCCCGGTGCCGGCGGGCTGTTTGGTGTCTCGCTGGTCCTCGGCTTTGCCTGCGGGATCGCTCGACTACCAAACAGCCCGCCGGCACCGGGACCACTTCGTCCAAAAATCACCCGTAAAGGCGCGTTAGCCTAATTAAATCTATCCCTTAAGGAATACTGCTCGTTGGCGTTGTTTGGAGTGCGGTGGCGATGTACTTCAAGAGACGGCGGCATTACCATTTGTTTTTACAAGCAAAGAGGTCCGTTTCCCTAGGTTGGGGAAACGGACCTCTTTTTGTCTCTGGGCTTGTGGATTGGTGAAGGCAGAATGCTCTGGCAGCTACTTTGAGTTCTTGATGCGGCGTACACCCGCGGTGGCTATTCCGAACCCTGCGGCGGCGATTCCTGCGAGTGTGATTGCGCTCGGCGCTGCGTCGCCCGTGTTCGCGAGCTTGCCGGCGGTCGTATCTGCTTGCTTGGTGGAGCTCGATGGAGCGTATTTGCCGGTCGCGGGCGAGCTGGCGGGCTGTGCCGTTTCGGCCGGCTGCGCTGAGCTGGAGGGTTTTGTCGTATCGGCGGGTTTCGTTATCTCGGGCGAGGTGGACTTGTCTGCCGCGGCCTTTGCCTCTTCGTATGCCTTGCAGGCGTCGTCATAGGCCGCTTGCGCCTTTTCCAAATCGCCGAGGAGCGCATCTCGCTTGGCTATGTCCTCATCGATGTGGGCTTTGGCTTCCTCCGCCTCACTTTCGGAATCCTGAACCTGTCTTTCCTGGCTTTCGAGCCGGCGTCGGTAGGAGTGAAGATCATCTTCACAAGATTTCTCTCGCCTTTCTGCCGACATGATCTCACGTCGCAACTGCTTAATATGCTCTTTAGTAGCTGTGCTGGGCTCCTCGTTGCCGAGTGCTTCAAGTGCCTTATCTAATTCTGCCTGAAGGCCGCTTGTCCGGCTGTGGGCCTCATCGTATTTGGCTTGGGCTGCATCGACGTTCGCTTGCATGGCGGGAAGGCGTTCCCTCCGTTTGGCGGCTTCCGCCGCCACCATGTCGTAGATCTCTTGAAAAGCGGCAATGTCATCATCGATTGCCGCAAGTTTCTCGGGACTTGCGGCAACTTTTGCGGCCTCGAGGTTTTTGAGCGCTTCCTGCATGGCTGCATACGCTTTTTCTTTTGCGGTGGCCGCATCTTCCGCCTGCAAGGCAACTGCACCGGTGGGGGAACTGGTTTCCGCCGCGATCGCCGTTGCGGGGGCGATTCCCGCGACAAGTGCCGCGGAAAGGGCGATGCCCACGGTTGCGCGTCTTGCACTTCTTGCGAGAATGTCGTTCATCTCGGCACCTCATTTCAAGGGTCGGCGACTAACTTGGTAGCACTAATGTAAGTATACCAAGCGATTGGCCCGCCACTGGCTGGGTGTGCGCGTATGCTCCTCTGAAAACTGAATCCCGTTAGAAATGACGAGTTGTTTACGCTTCTTTTGGGGTGGCGGTACTATCATGGTTCGAATTGAATGTGGATGATGATAGGGAGCGCCTATACATGATTGAGTTGCTCAGGCGTTTTGGTGGTAAGTTTCGCCGATATATGGTGATCGGCCCTGCGTGCAAGTTGATCGAAGTGATCTTTGACCTGCTGACGCCGCTGGTGATTGCCCAGATGATCGATAAGGGCATTGGCTCGCACGACGTGGACGCCGTCGTCCACTACGGCATGGTGCTTGCCGCCATGGCCGTGATCGGCATCTCGTTTACGCTCGTCTGCCAAAAGATGGCGGCGCTCACCTCGCAGGGCATGGGTACTGACATTCGCGGCGCACTCTACCAGCACATCAACAAGCTGAGCTATGCCGAACTCGATCGCTTTGGCACGCCGTCGCTCATCACGCGTATCACCAACGATGTCAACCAGGTGCAGCTTGCCGTGGCGCTGGGCGTGCGCATGCTCATCCGCTGGCCCTTCTTGGCGGTGGGCTCTATGTGCGCGGCCCTTGCCATCGACCTTAAGCTCGGCATGATCTTTTTGATTTGCACGCCCGCCATCGGCCTGGTGTTTTGGTTTGTCATGGCGCGCTGCATTCCCTACTACAAGCAGCTGCAGGCAAAGCTCGACCGCATCGCGCTTATCTGCCGCGAGGGGCTTTCGGGCGCCCGCGTTGTTCGCGCCTTTGTGCGTGAGGACCACGAGCGCGAGCGTTTTGCCCAAGCCGCCGATGACCAGGCCAATACCGCCATCGCGGTGGGCAAGCTCTCGTCGATCCTTAACCCCGTTACGTTTTTGGTGATGAACCTGGGCGTGTGCGCCATCCTGTGGGTGGGCGGCATCCAGGTCAACGTGGGCGAGCTTACGCAGGGCCAGGTCATGGCGTTTGTGAACTACATGACGCAGACCCTGACCTCCATCGTGTACGTCGCCAACCTGGTCGTGGTCTTTACCAAGGCGAGCGCGAGTGCTTCGCGTATCAACGAGGTGCTCAACTGCGTGCCGAGCATCACCGACGAGGGCAACGAGCCGGTCGCACTGCCCGAGCCGAGCGCGATGGGCAACGCTGTTCCGGTTCCCGCGTTGAGCTTGAGTCATGCGAGCTTCTCCTTTGGCGCTGGCGCTGCCAACGCCGTCAACGATGTGACCCTGGAGCTCCCGCTGGGCAAGACGCTTGGCATTATTGGCGGTACGGGCAGCGGCAAGTCCACGCTCGTCTCGCTTATCCCGCGCCTGTACGATGCGGGCACCGGCAGTGTGAGCGTGATGGGCGCCGACGTGCGCACCTGGCCGCTCGATCAGCTGCGCCATGTGGTCGCGACCGTTCCGCAGCGAGCGTCGCTGGTGAGCGGCACCATCCGCAGCAACCTGACCTGGCGTGACGAGTCGGCGACCGACGAGGAGCTCTGGGCGGCGCTCGACATGGCGCAGGCGAGCGAGTTCGTGCGCAACAAGCCCCAAGCCCTGGATGCCCCGGTCGAGGCGGGCGGCAAGAACTTTAGCGGCGGTCAGCGCCAGCGCCTGACTATCGCGCGCGCCTTAGTGGGCTCGCCGCAGGTTCTGATCATGGACGATTCTGCCTCGGCGCTCGACTTTAAGACCGACGCGGCGCTTCGCCACGCCATCCGCGAGCGCAGCGTGCGCGGTGCCGCCGAGGGCGGGCTGCCGCTCACGACCGTCATCGTGAGCCAGCGCGTTTCGACCGTGCGCGACGCCGACATGATCTGCGTGCTCGATCACGGTTCGGTCGCGGGCCTGGGCACGCACGATGAGCTGTACGCGACCTGCCAGCTCTATCGCGAGATTTGCCAGTCGCAGCTGCGCCGCGAGGAGCTCGAGGGCCAGCAGGGGAGCACGACGCCCACGCCCACCCCAAGACTCGCGTCCGCTCCGACCGCCCCCGCATCCGTCTGCGCAAAGGAGGGCTGCTAAGTGAATCCGTACACTTCCTCCGGTTCGGTCGCCACGATGACGGCCAACGTGTCCGGCAACGATAACCTCAACGACCTGGGTGACGGTCCGCGCCAGCCCGGCGACCCCGAGCGCTATCCCGCCGGTGCGGTGACTCGCCGCCTGCTGGGCTATGTTCGTCCGCACCGCGTCTCGTTTGCAGCGTCGTTTGTGAGTGCCGCCGTCTCGGTGATCCTGCAGCTCTACACGCCCATCCTCATTGGCGAGGGCATCGACCTGATCGTTGCCGCGGGCCAGGTGGACTTCGATGCGCTGCTGCCGCTCGTTACCAAACTCGCGCTCGTCGTGGTGGGAGCAGCGTCCTTCCAGTGGCTGCAGGGCTATTGCGTCAACCGCCTGTCCTACGAAACGGTGCGTGACATGCGCGTGGAGGCAAGTGACAAGCTCAGCCGCATGCCGCTCAGCTTTATCGACAGCCATGCCCACGGCGACCTTATGAGCCGCGTGGTCAATGACGTCGACCAGGTGGGCGACGGTCTGCTGCAGGGCTTCACGCAGCTTTTCACCGGCGTTATCACCATCGTGGGCACGCTCGCGTTTATGCTCTCCATTAACCTGGCCATGACGCTCGTGGTGGTGCTCGTCACGCCGCTTTCCATCTTTGCGGCCGGCGCCATCGCCAAGCTTTCCAACAAGAGCTTTACGGCGCAGCAGCGTATTCAAGGGCAGCTCGGTGGTCATATCGAGGAGTACGTAGGCGAGCAAAAGCTTGTCGACGCCTTTGCCTATGGTCCCAACGCCCAGCAGCGCTTCGATGCCCTCAACGCCGAGCTGTATACGGCAGGTGAGCGCGCGCAGTTTATGGGCTCGCTTTCTAACCCCGGCACGCGCTTTATCAATAACATCATCTACGCTGTGGTCGCCGTGATCGGCTGCGCGGGCGTGATCACGGGCGTGCCGGCGGCGCTCACGGTGGGCGGCGTGCAGATCTTCCTGTCCTACGCCAACCAGTACACCAAGCCGTTCAACGAGGTCACGAACGTCATCACGCAGATCCAGATCGCGTACGCCTCGGCGCGCCGCATGTTCGCGTTGCTTGATGCGCGCGAGCAGGAGCCCGACGCGGCGGATGCCGTGGAGCTTGTCGCCCCGCAGGGCGAGGTGACCTTTGAACACGTGGACTTTAGCTATGTGCCCGACCGCAAGCTGCTGCAGGATATCTGCATCGAGGCCAAACCCGGTACGCGCTTTGCCCTCGTCGGTCCCACGGGCTGTGGCAAGACGACGCTCATCAATCTGCTGCTGCGCTTTTACGATATCGATGCTGGGCGCATCGCGGTCGATGGTCGCTCCTCGCGTGACTACACGCGCGCGAGCCTGCGCTGCGCCTTTGGCATGGTGCTGCAGGACACCTGGCTGTTCGAGGGCACGGTGGCCGAAAACATTGCCTACGGTTGCCCCGATGCCACGCGCGAGCAGATTGTCGAGGCCGCCAAGCGCGCACGCGCGCACAAGTTTATCGTGCAGCTGCCAGGCGGCTACGATACGGTGATCGGCGAGGACGGCGGCACGTTTAGCCAGGGTCAAAAACAGCTGCTGTGCATCGCGCGCGTCATGCTTACCAACCCAGCTATCTTGCTGCTGGACGAGGCCACCTCGAGTATCGATACCCGCACCGAGCTGCAGGTGCAGGCGGCATTTGACGAGCTCATGGCCGGTCGCACCAGCTTTGTGGTGGCGCATCGCCTGTCAACGATCCGCAACGCCGACTGCATTCTGGTCATGCGCGACGGCCAGATTATCGAGCACGGCACGCATGACGAGCTGCTAGCGGCAGGCGGCTTCTATGCCGAGCTTTATCGTAGCCAGTTTGCCCAGTAGGGCCCAGTAGGGGCTGCCGATTAGCGGCAGATGGTTTACATCTGCGTCGATAGTACTAAGATATGCTTTTAATAAATTGCATTAGTGGCTATAGTTTTGGGGGAAACGAGGTAACGTGACTATGACGTGCGCTTTGGTGGTCAACAGCAAGAGCGGTAATACCAGGATGGTTTCGGGCGCGATCAAGCGCGCTCTGCAGGCTGCGGGCGTTGAGTTTGTCCATGCCGCGGCGTTGAGCGACGATGCGGATGCAGGTCAGGTTGCGCTCGAGGCGCAGGGCGCCTGCGCGGCCGACACGGTGCTCGTCGGTTTTTGGTGTGACAAGGGCGCGTGCACGCCTTCGGTCGCGGCGTTGCTCTCCGCCTTGCACGGTAAGCGCGTCTTCCTGTTTGGCACCTGCGGTTTTGGCGCCGACCAGAGCTACTATCAGCAGATTATTGATCGCGTAACTTCCAATTTGGCTGGGGATGCCGAGCTTGCGGGCTGGGCGATGTGCCAGGGCAAGATGGGCCCCGCGGTCAAGCAGCGCTACGAGGCCATGCTCGAGCAAGATCCCGACAACGCCCGATTTAAGATGCTGCTCGACAACTGGGTTGCCGCGAAGGACCATCCCACCAAGGAAGATCTGGACCATATGGCGGTGGCGGCCAAAAAGGCCGTGCTGGGCGAGTAGGCGTGTCGCCTCGCGCTCGAGATAACACAAACGTGAAAGCCTCGAAATTCTCGAGGCTTTTTTCGTGACACGAGGGCGCCCCTTTATTGATGGAAGGCCTAATAAGCTGATTGTTCTATGCCCGGATGTGTGCGGAGTGGGATGGGATTTCCGGATGGGTGGGGTTGCGGAAGCTGCGTCCCGGAATTTGCCTTTGGAATGGGATGCGGTTTCCCGTTGAGGGGCTCTGTGGAAACCGCATCCCAGTTTTCGGCCGAGAAATGGGATGCCGTTTCCGGTTGAGGGCCTTGGCGGAAAGTGCGACCCGGAATTTGTGATCGAAGCGGGATACGGCTTCCCAACGGGGCCACAAGCGGAAGCTGCATCCCACTCCGGACGTGAATTCTGGGACACGGTTCTCAGAGGATTATGGGCTGCGAACTACATGGGGCTGTCATAAAACTCCGGCAAAGGGGGGTCGGAAATAAATGACACTTCCAGTAGTTTATTTTAATGTGGGGGGGGGTACCATTATTTTAGTTTCGCAAAAAAATAATCCCTCTATGGGGAAGTTGCGTAGGGGGTTAGTCACAGATATTGGATAAAGCAGACCAATTTGGGGATAAATGACCACTTACGCCAAAATTAGTAGCATTTAGCGACAAAACATTGAAAAATGTGTAGCACATCGCTATGTTTTTATTACGAAAAGATTCCAAATTGGCTTATTTCGGACTCACTTTTCAAGCGCCTTGCGGTTCCTGTTGAAACTTGCTAACCTTTGGATGGGTCGAATAGGGCCTCAAGGGGGATGAATTATCACTTTGGCTGCGCGTAGACTCAAACGATTTATTGCACTTTTGAGTAGCTTGGCGTTCGCGCTTGTCATAGCCCTTGCCGTTGTTTCTTTTGTGCCTCGCGCATTTGGATACACACCCTTTGCTGTGCTTTCGGGCTCTATGGAGCCCGAGTTTCCCGTCGGCTCCATGGTGTTTGTTCGCCAGGTTGAGCCAGTGGATATTGCCGTGGGTGACAATGCAACCTTTTACCGATCGGACGGTGCCGTGGTGACGCACCAGGTGTACGAGATCGACCCTGTGGCGCAGATGATCGGCACGCAGGGAATTGCGAACAAAAATGCAGACGGAAGCATCATGCACGATGCCGAGCAGACGCCTTTTTCGAGTGTTATCGGCACTGTTTCCTTTTGTGTCCCTTACCTGGGCTTCGTCAACGCATATTGCACGACGATGCCCGGTTTGCTTGTTGTGGTGGCCGTTCTGGCGCTGCTGATCGCGGCGTCGATAGTGCTCGATCGGATGGTTCCCGACGAGCCTGCGGGCAAGCATACCCGCGTGCATGCGAGGGAGCGGCGTTCATAGCGGCAGGGAAAAGCGTCGGCGGCGGTAGGGGCCGTTGCCGGGGAAAACGATTCTCGAAAGGAAGAGAACGATGGAAAACAAGAAGAAAAAGCGCTACGGCATCATTGCCGCCCTGTTGCTGTTGGTGCTGGCCGCCGGCGTGGGAACGTATGCATGGCTGACGGCGCAGGAGCACATTGACAACGTGTTCACGGTGGGTAGCTTTGGCCACCCGGAAAACAAGCCTGATCCGACCGATCCCGAGAAACCGGACCCCGATAATCCGAACACTGAAAAGGCCTACCTGTTCGAGACCCAGTGGGTTGCCAACTCCAAGATGGTTCCTGGCGCCACTGTGGCCAAGAACCCCAATGTCGGCATCAAGGCTGGCTCTGATGATGCATACGTATTCATTTACGTAAAGAATGCCATCGTCAAGCCTGGCACCAGCCTTGAAAAGACCCCGTACTTTACGCTCAAAAATACGAATTGGAAGCCCGTTGAGGGTCAAGTCAAGACCAACCAATCTGACAACTCTGGCAACCAGTACGTGAGCGGTCTGTTTATGTACTCCAAGAACCCTGCCGCAGAGAACCTGCCTGCAAAGCTCGAAGCCAACAAAGCAGCGCAGGACGTTTATACCGATGAGCTTTTCACTGCCGTGACGATTCCCTCTGCCATGAACAACACCGATGTTGTCGAGACTACTACTGACCCGAAACAGGCTCCCACGATGACGGTCTCTGCCTACATCTTTGGCGCGGGCCAGAATGGCACCGAGCAGGGTGAAAATGCTGACGCGCAGAATGCCCTTAAGCAGGCCAAGGAATGGGCTAAGACTCAGGCTTAATCCCCCCCACCGAGATCCCGGCTCGCTCCCCATCCCCATTTTCGGGCTGGGATCTCGGTCCCCCTTTGATTGACGACTGGCGAACGTAATGCTCAATAATCTTTCCGACAATCAGAAACGCACCTTGGCGCTTGCCGCGATGGCGCTGTTGGCCCTGGCGTGCCTGTGCGGCACGCTGGCTTTTACCGTTGATATGGTTCCGGCGAACAACGTTCTATCGTTTGGCAGCGTGAAGGTACGAGTCTGCGAATACACCCTCAACGAGCAGGGCGAGGAGATTCCGTTTGAGCCCAACGAGCACGGGGACTATCCCGACACCAAGGCTGGGGGCTCTGACATCAGCCGCATAGTGCGCGTGGAGAACGTCGGCGCGCAGCCTGAGTACGTTCGCGCGCGTCTGCGCATGACGTCGGTGGCGCCCGACGGTTCGAGCGCGGACGCCTCGGGCAACGTTGCCTTTAACGTGAACGCGGGCGAGGGGTCCCCGTGGATCGATGGCGGCGATGGGTGGTACTACTACCGCGGATTGGCTGGGCGTGGCGGCATGCTCGACCCCGGCGCCATGACGGAGAGCCTCATGGATTCGCTGCGCTTTGTGGGCGACTACAACGAGGCCGCGCGCGGTGGCTCATTCAAACTCGATATCGACGTTCAGGCCGTGCAGGCCAAAAATCAGCAGGCAAACGATACCGTCCTCGACGTGCTTGACGTCGTGGGTTGGCCGGAGGCGAACTAGCCCATGAAGATTAAGATCGTGAACCGAGGCGTGCTCGGCAGGCTGGTTGCCGTGGCGGCGATCGCCTTTTGCTGCGTTATGGTGCTGCCGGCGGCAGTGCATGCCGAGGATGTGCCCGAGGCCAAAACCGAATTCCACATCAAAAACGAGGCTGACTTTTTGGCGTACGTGGCGCTGTCGCGCGAGCGCGATACGTCCGGCTGGCACGTTTATCTCGATAACGATATCGTGCTTAATGATGACGACATGAAGACCATTGTCTCGCACACCGTTAAGCATCTGTCGTTTGGCAACAAGGAGCATCCGTTTAAGGGCGTGTTCGATGGTCAAAACCACACCGTTGAGGGCCTGAACTACGATAAAGACGCTTTTGACCCCGAGCGCGATACGGGATTTTTTGCCGAGACCAACGGTGCCACCATCAAAAACTTCCTGGTCAAGGACGCCAACGTGTGGGCGGACTTCCGCGGTGGCATTATCGTGGGCAAGGCCGTCAATACGCGCTTCGAAAACGTTATGGTCATGGAGAGCACGCTGCACGTGACCTGCGCCAACAATGCTCTCAACCTCATTACCAACGCAGGCTTTGAGGGCGGTCTCATCGTCGGCGAGCTCGACGGCTGCACCCTCTACAACTGCGAGGTCCGTGGCGGCCGTGCCGTCAACAATGCGACCTCGGGCGTGCAGGCGCTCGGCGGTGAGGGTCTGTATATGGCGGCGTTTGCCGGCTACGTTACAAATTCGACGATTGAGTACTGCCGCGTGACGCCGACGCGTAAGGACGACGGCTCGATTGCCGAGAAGGGCATGACCGACGTCACCAATAAGTACGACGTGGCCATTGGCGCCCTGGGCGGCAACAACGTGTATGCCTCGGGTTTTGTGGGCTGTATGGCGGGTGACGCCAAGATTATCGACTGCTTCTCGACGGCGCAGTGCTACAGCTATGCCGCGTCGTACGTGGGCGTCGTCGCCGTGACGCGCGCGTGGACGGGTGGCTTGGCGGGTCGTATTCTAACCGAAAAGGGCAACGAGCTCGTCCGAAGCCATTTTGCGGGTGACTTGAGCTCGCGTCAGTATAATCCCATCGCCGTGATCCCCATCATTCAAAACGATGTGAACCTGGGCGGTATTGCTGCGCGCGCCAACAAGGGTGACGCCACGGTTACCGAATGCTACTTTAAGCCGAGCGTGAGCCTAAACGGCAGCAGCCAGGGCAACCCTGCCAAAAAGAAAATCCCCTCGTTTGGCGGCGACGGCATCATCAAGGGCGATGGCTATGGTCCGTGGGATGACGAACGCTACACCACGCGCGAGCTGTGGGAAGAGCACGACTACGACTTCTGTGCCGGCACCATGCGCTCGACCGCTAACGACAAGGCCCTGGGTGCCCCGCACCCCAATGAGTGGGCGATGGATTACAAGCTGAAAATTCCCGTGCATGGCCAAAGCGTTAAGGCGACGATCGATTTTCCCGGTGCGGGCACCGCGACAATCGAGAAGACCAAACTTGGCAAAGACCAGGCGACCTCGGATCCGTACGCCTTTGCCGTGAGCGCCGTGCTGGCGGGAACGGCCCAAGGCCTGGCCCAGGGCGATACATCGGTAACGTTTAAGCAGGATACCTCCGCAAAGCCAGAGGGTTTGACCGAGGCCAACGGCGGCTACCGCTTTATGGGCTGGTTCCGTGAGCCCGGAGTCAATGTGAACCGTATCGATGCCGATAACGCCTGGTTTAACGGCAAGACCGATGCCGATGCCGTTAAGGCTGGCAAGCAGGTCCAGAAGAACGAAGCGCACGAGATAACGTCGAGCTATACCGCCGATAACGCGAAGGGGGCCGAGGCCTTTAAGGGCAACGACCTGTTTATTGCTTCGTACGAGGCGCAGGTACTGTTCTATAACGTCAAGGGCGAGACGCTCGCGTGGCAGAGCGGCGAGGAGCACGACAAGTCGACGGACTGGTACCGCTATGGCGTCGGTTTAACGCCGGCTGCCCCTGCGGACCGCGGCACTCTTTCTGCCAGCGCCACCTTTATCGGTTGGACGACGCAGCCGAGTGGCGAGGCCGGGATGCATGGCGGTTACGCGGCCATCACCTCGCCTGAGCTTGCCGAGTTAAAAAACGCCGGTGCGTTCTATCCTGCCGGCACCGAGATCACTGTGCTTGGCCCTACCGATTTTTATCCGGTGTACACCGACTATGTGTCGAACATCATGACGGTGTTTGAGGGCAATGAGCAGGATGCAACCGACGATCAGACTCGGCGCGACGGTGTGGGCAAAACTGACGTTAAGGTTGAGACTGCAGAAGATGGCACAAGCGCGTATACCGTACAGGTGCTCGACGTATCCGGTAAAGCTATATCCGAGGAGGGCCAGCTGCCCGACGGCTATCGTTTCCTGGGTTGGTATGAAAACAAGGGAACCGAGGATGCCCCGCTCGAGGTGCGCGTAAGCCGCGACCCCAGCTATACGCTCCCCGCCGATGTCGATTTAACCGCGCCGCATACCTACATCGCCCGCTTTGAGTACCGAGTGGATTATTACGTTCGGGCTTATACCAACCATGAGTTTACGGACAGCAAGCTACTTTGTTCCGTTTGGAATCGCTATCAAACGCCCTTTGAGGAAAACGTCGGTAGTACCTTCGTGCGTGAAAACGTCGTCCACTGGGGCCCGGAGCATGTTGACCACGGTATAAAGGATAGTTATGAAACGTGTGGCACGCGCTTCACGAAGGAAACCCTTGTCGTGAGTCCCCTTAACGCGTACTCGCACAACGTTAAAAACGATACGGGAGCCGATACTCTAAAAAACCTCTATGCCGATACCGATTTTCCAGGCGCTGCAACGCTAAGCGATACTTGGACTTCGGCTTCGCTGAACGTAACGGTCAAACCGGTGAATGATCGCTATCGCCTGAATTTCTGGACGCTTGAGCGCGATGGTGAATATTGGACATATGTGAAAAATCCCATCGAGAGCATGGTGCGTACAGATAAGAAGTACTACGTTCGCGCGATGATTACCACGGACGTTAATTTCTACAACAAGGGCGATAATGTCGTGAGGACTGCCACGCGGCGCTATGAGAGTAACTTGCTGCAGACCAAGGTGAACGGGGCGGATCCGACGTTCACGTATTACTACCCGCATGTTAATAAGTCGGTTAAAGTGGCCGAAAAGCCAGAAGATGGTGAGAAGGGATCGTATGAGAGCCCCCTGACCCTCGAAGCTTCCCCGACCGATGCCGACATGGCCGTGCCGGGCTATAAGTTCCTGGGCTGGATTTCGACCGCCGAGGTTCAGAAGGATTCTGACGTCTGGAAGTATATCTACGACGTCGCCGGCGACTCCTATGTGACGAGTGATCCGGATAAGGCAGAGCCGTATCTGGCGACCGACGAGTCCAAGGTCACCCAGTGGCAGGATGCCTATCCCGTCTACGCAAAGTACGACGTCAGCTACACCACCAACCTGCATCGCGCAGGTTTTGAGGGTACGGACAAGGTCAATGTGCCTAGCTACAACATCGCTCCCGTTATCAACGCGGACACCAATCCTGCTACGGCAACGGTGACCCCTGACGTTACGACGCTGGTTTATAAAGCAGGCGGTGAGCTGTATAAGTTGCAGAAGGTTGAGATCGAGCTTCCGAACGGCGAGATCAAGACGCTTCCCTACGATGTGGAGCATGGTACTTGCTCTTATCCGGTGGAACCTGGCGGAGCCTATACATTCGTGGCGTACTATTCGCCGTTGGCGGTTGTGTACCACCTCAATGCCACGGATGTGGACGGCAAAGTTGCTCAGCAAGACGATATGCTCGGCAACCTTAATGGCGGCATCCCGAAGCCTACTTATGACGTCAGCACTATCGATGCGGATACAGGCAAGTTCAACGTCTTCGTGGGCTGGACGGAAGCCGAGCCGGCACCTGGCAAGGGCTATGTCGCTTGGTCAGAGGGCATCCGTATGGTGAGTGCTTCTACCGTGGTCAAGGCCCCCATGGAGCTGTACCCGGTCTACCGTCCCAACCTGGTTACCGTTCAATCGAACATTGACTCTAAACTTGCGAATCCCGATCTTGTCCGTAGCCTCGGCCGCACTGATTCCGGCGACCAGATTTCTCTTGAGGTCAAGGCCGCCGAGGAGGTTGAGGGCACTGACGGCACCAAGTACGACTTTGTCGGCTGGTCGCGCGATTATGTCAATGACGGGCAGTACACCCTGATGACTGACGATGAGAAGTATCCCCTCGAGGGCAGCGAGCCCTTTGAGAGCGTGACCTACACTGCGGTGTACAAGAAGACGCCGCTTAAAGTGCGCTATCACGACACCGAAGGCAACGTCATCTACACCGCTACGGTAGACCCGAACGATACGAGTGTTCTGCGTGGCCAGGATGGCAATGCCGGCTTTGTTCAGACAGTTAAGGTGCCCAAGATGGACGAGAACGGCAACCCGGTCTATGACGACAAGGGTGAACCCGTCATGGAGCCAAAGGAAGTGGCCTACGATCCCGAAGCCTACTCCGCAATCGTCGCATTCCTGGGCGAGCGAGCGGATAGCAGCTTGAAGGAGTTGTTCTTGGAGTGGCAGTGGGTTAATGGCGACAAAGCTGTGGCGTGGAGCGACTTCAAGGGTAAACCGGTTACAGCCAACATGGATTTGTATCCGGTGACGTATAAGGTCGTCGCTAACGACACATCGGACGATGCGAGCCCTAAGAATGTGACCGGGCAGCTCAAGTGGTTGCTTGATCCCAATGCCGCGAACACGATAGATGACAAGAGCGATAAGGCGCCGTTCAAGGCTTGCTTTGCAAAGCCCTTCATGGGCACGCAACTGACGGTGCACGTTGACCGCGTGGGCTATGGTCTTCCTGGCCAGACTCCTGCGCCTGTCAACGGGAAGTATGTCTCGCTTTACAGTTCGGGTTCAGGCGAGGGCTCGTTTGAGCTGACGAATCGTTTGGACTACAAGCTCACGGGCGACGGCACTCAGAGCGATGGCAATGCGGTGTTCGATTTCGCCGCTACGCATACGCTCAAGATCGTCAAGCAAACCCAGGATAGCTGGGCGAAGGGCAAGACGTTCCGCTTCAAGGTTTCCCGGGCCGACATGGACGGCAACGCCTTGGATGAGCGCACGGTTGAGGTAACGGTGTCATCGGATGCGCAGCTGAAGGACGGTTCCGCCTGGTACTCCGGCGCTATCGAGCTTGCGGTCCCGGCGGGTATCTACACCGTCGAGGAGGACTCAGCGTGGGCATGGCGCTACAGCAGCCAAATCGGTGTCCCTGGCAAGCAGCCGGGCGATAAGGCGCAGGCGACTATCTCCGCTGCATCGAGCGCGAACGATGCCACGTTCACCTGCACGAACACGCGTGTGGAAGACAAATGGATCGACGGCAGCGATTGTGCCCATAACGTTTGGAGCAACGGCAACGTAGCAAAGAAGGAGGACTAGCATGTCCAAGCGCAAGCGCATCATCGCCTTGCTGGTGGGGGTTATCCTCCTGGCCGGTACGGCAGGCACGCTGGCCTGGCTTTCGGTTACGGGCGTGCTGGTCAACCAGTTCGGCATCGGATCGGTGACGCCATCGGTTCAGGAAACGCTCAACGGCAATGTGAAAAGCGATGTCAAGGCACAGAACACGGGTACTGCGCCCGCCTATATTCGTGCTGCAGTGGATATCTACTGGCAGGATGGAAACGGTGCCCGCCTGTGGGAGGAGCCGAAGGAGGAGCCGAAGGAGGAGGCGGATTACGAGATTGCGTGGAGCGTGGCTGATGCCTCGGACGCGAACTCGGCTGATAACTGGGTTAAGGCGAGCGACGGGTTCTATTACTGGACGTCGCCCGTCGCTCCCGGCGCGGAAACCGGCGTGCTCATTAATAGGGTTACCGAGCTCAAGGCAACCGAAGGTCGCAATCTTGTCGTGGATATCTCCACTCAGGCGGTCCAGGCGACGCCCGATGAGGCCGTGCACGACGCATGGGGTTGCTCGGTCGAGAATGACGTGCTGGTGCCGCCGCATGGAGGTGCGTAAGTATGGCGTTCCCGATTCGTAAAGGTGTTGCGCGCTCCTTGCGTTGCATGGTCGCGGCCATTTTCTGCGTGGTCGCGCTCGCTGTTCCCGCCCGTGCGTTTGCCGATACTCCCGCGATTGCCTATGACGGAAATGCGCGTCAGCTGACGGTCTCGGGGGCGACGGACTCCTCGGGGGAGCCCGATCTGTTTTTGGCCTTTAAAGATCTGATGCCTGGCGATGTGCGTGATCAGCAGATAGAGATTCGTGCCACGGGCGTAAAGTCCCAGGTGCGCGTGTTTGTGCGTGCCGTTGTCGATCACGAGACGGCACGCCTGCTGTCGCCCATTACCCTAACGGCGTCGGCGGGCGATGGCTCTGCAGGTTGGCTCCAGACAGGAACACCGGGCAGCGCGTTCGCTTATCCCACGCAAATCGCCACGTTTACGAGCGATGGCAGCACGGTGCTTAATTTGCAGCTAAACGTTCCGACATCGGTGGGCAACGAGGTTGCCGACGCAAACAAGACCATTCGCTGGGAGATTACCGCCGAGGACGATGGCGAGAAGATTCCCGTGCAGTCTGCTGACAGCAAGAAGCCCGGCTTGCTTGGTCTGGCGGCAACGGGCGACAACACGCTCACGTTGCTTTTGGTGTTGCTGACACTTGCAATCATCGCATTTATAGCCGCACTTCTTTTGTCCCGGAGGGATAAGCGCTAGGTTCATCTTCTAAACGCAACGCCCTCCCGGGCGGCGGGCACGAAGTTCCCTGCTCTACAGTCCTGCGCAAGACGAAGGCCACATTAAGTGGCCTTCTTTGCGTGCGGAACTCGCGATGAACTTCGAGCCCGCCGCTCGGGAGGGCGCCCCTTTATTGACGGAAGGCCTAATAAGCGGATAT
The DNA here is from genome assembly GCF_003475115.1 of Collinsella sp. AF37-9. Taxonomy (NCBI): domain Bacteria; kingdom Bacillati; phylum Actinomycetota; class Coriobacteriia; order Coriobacteriales; family Coriobacteriaceae; genus Collinsella; species Collinsella sp. AF37-9. The sequence goes on from NZ_QROQ01000003.1 coordinate 62,592, forward strand.
TCCATGCCCGGATGTATTCAGAGCGGGGCGGGCTTTCCGGATGGGCGGTGTTTCGGAAAGTGTGTCCCAGAATCGGCGCTCAGAGTGGTCCCCACTTTCCGGTTGATGTCTTGTCCGGAAACTATGTCCCGGAATTAAGGCTTGGAATGGGATGCACTTTCCGGTTGAGAGCCTTAGCGGAAAGTGCGACCCGGAATTTACTCTTGAAGTGGGATGCGCTTTCCCAACAGGCCCTCAAGTGGAAACTGCGTCCCATTCCGAAGGCAGATTCCGGGATACACTTTCCGAATACAAAGAAGGCCACTTAATGTGGCCTTCAACTTATATATGTTGCGGATGCTTTCATGACAAGCCGCGCTTCAACACCGAGGCGTCTGCCCGGCGACGCGGAATGTAAGGTTCATCGCGAGTTCCGCACGAGCCGGAGAGCACTTAATGTGCTCTCCGTGCGAGCAGGACTGTCCGAGCAGGGAACCTTACGTTTCGCGCCGCCGGGCAGACGAACCAGTTAAGACGTGTCGCTATTTGATCTTGGTTGTACCCGGTGCCAGGTTGGGGTCGGTCTCGTTGGCCTCGGTCTGGAAGTGCTCGGTGTAGACGTTCTTGCCGTCGCGGAACATCTCGTAGTACTGCATCTTGGCGTAATCCTCGCGCGCCTTGGTGGCGGCTGCGGCAGCGGCGTCGTCACCGGTGACGTTGGAGGAGAGCGCCCAGCGCAGGCTGGCGTCCTCGTAGCCCACGGAGTTGATGGCGGGCAGCGACTCGCGCAGCGTCATATGCGCCTTCTGGTAGTCGGTCAGCGGTGCGCCGATCAGCTGCATGAGCTGGGTGGACAGGTAGTTGGTGGACAGGTCGTCGGTCTCACTCGTCTGGTCGCAACCGGCAACGTCGTAGTTGGCCCAGATGATGTAGTCGGTCTGCCACAAGCGCTCCTGATGCGTGGCGTCGTCCTCGTCGGTAAACCACTTATCGTTGAACTTGGACGGGAAGAACGGCTGATGGTCGCCCCAGAACACCACGACCACCTTGCGGTCAAGCCTGCTCAAGGCGTTGAGGAAGTAGCGCAGCGCCTGGTCGGACTGCTCGATGCACGAGACGTACTCGTCGACATCGGACAGCGTGCCGTCCTCGACGGTCTTGGCGTCCAGATCGGTCGTGTCGATGTTCAGGTGCATCTGCTTATCTGCCGGCAGCAGGCCCGTGTCGTAGCCCGAGTGGTTCTGCATGGTCACGTCAAAGATAAACTGCGGATCGGCGTTCTGATTGAGCAGCTCAAGAATCTTGTCGTAGGTCGCCTGGTCGGTCACCATGCCGCGCAGGGTGTCGGCGCCCTGGAAGTCGTTGATGGACAGGAACTGGTCAAAGCCAAAGTCCTTGTAGACGTTCTCGCGGTTCCAGTTGGTCGCGTGGTTGGGATGCATGGCCGTGGTGGAATATCCGAGCGACTTGAACTGCTCTGCCAGGTTCCCGGTCGTTTCCATGTTGTAGATGGTGTAGGGGTACACGCCCGAGCCCAGGTTGGCCATGGAGTTGCCGGTCATAAACTCAAACTCGGTATTGGCCGTGCCGCCGCCGTAGGCGCTCACGTAGAGCTTGCCGCGGCTGAGGCAGTTGGACAGGCTCTTAAAGTACTGCGGACCCTCGTAGCCGGCGCGCATATTCTGGTAGATGGATAGGTCCGAGAAGGTCTCGTTCATGATGGCGATGACCGTGGGCTTCTCGCTGTCGAATTGCTCCTCTGCGGCGGCGCGCTCGTCGCTCTTGGCCGCGTCGGACTTGTCGTAGGCCTTGGCGTACTTTTTGAGCGTGGCCTTGGCATCGTCGACGGAGTAGTCGGCGGGTTTGGGCGGCTTGATGGACTGCGCTGCGCTAATGAAAGCGGGCAGGTAGCCCTCGCGCCAGTAGCTCTCGAGCGGACGCCAAGTGTAGACGGTGATGCCGAGAGTGTTGTAGTAGTCGATGAGCGTGACATGCGCGGTCACACCGCCCAGGCATAGCACTGCCACGAGCAGGTTGGTGAGCAGCATGCGCTTGGCGTTGGCGGCACCCTTCTGACGGTGCGGTGCCACCAGGCCGGCGTACTCGCACAGCAGCATGGCGATGGCGGTAAAGCCCATGGACAGCACGCAGAACAGCGAGATCGAGAAGGTGTAGCCGTTGCCGGCGACCGCGGCGGCGGTGGAGATGGCCGAAAGGTCGCCCGGCTGGATGGGCATGGATTTAAACGTGATGACGAAGAACTCGGCAATGCCCAGGACAAAGAGGGCAAAGGCCAGGACCGCGGGAGCTGCGCCGTGGCGCTGGAATAGGAAGAACAAGCCGGTCATGAGCACGGTGATGATGGCCCACTCGAGCAGGATGCACAGGGGGTAGACCCAGGTAAAGTCGTGGTTGGACGAGACCTCCATGCCCAGCAGCGCAAAGACGCCGGCGAGCAGCAGGCACAGGACGGCGGCGACGAGCGGGCGGCCCACAAAGGCGCCGCGCAGGCGGGCGAGCTTGCCGGTGGGAGCGGGGGCATCGGGCGCGGCAAACGCAAAGGCGCGCGGGGCGATGCGGTCGCGGGCGATGCTGGCCCAGGCGCAACCGGTAAGGATGGCATTGGTCAGGATGAGCATCACAAAGGCGAGCGGCTCGTTTTGGGCGACGAGGCCAATGGCGCCCCAGACGGTCAAAAAGAGCTGGAACAGGCCGAAGGCGACGCTCCACCCAAGAGCGCCTTTGGCAACGGTGCCCGACTGTGCGCGAATGGCCTTGGCCTCGCGCAAGACGAGGTAGACGGTCGCCGCAAGACCGACGAGCGAGATGGCGGCAGCGAACATGCTGAGACTCCTCACAAACTTAAAACCTACGAAAGCGGGGGTTTACCCGATTGTTACCAAGATATGCGCTGCAATTGGTGGCTGCGCACAACAACCAGCCATATTAACGCGCATGTGTGGCGGTGTGGCGCAATGTAGTGTCGACCTGCGCGATAATGGACGGGAATTACACGGAAACGTAAAGGCTTCTTAAAGAAATGACGAGGGCAGGGCGATGAGCGAGCAGGTTTGCAAGGCGGACATGGGCGACGACGGAGCGGCGGTCGATACGCGCGGCTATCCGGCCGAGACTACGGGCAATGCGGTGCTGGACATTTTGGAGCACCGTTCGTCCACGCGCGCTTTTGCGCGCGATGACAGTGACCGTCCCGTAGCGGTGACCGACGAGCAGCGGGCGGCGATCTTGCATGCGGCGAGTCGCGCGCCGTCGGCGGGCGCCATGATGATGTATTCCATCGTGAGCATTCGCGAGCAGGCTACGCTGGATCGTCTGGCCGACCTGTGCGATCACCAGCCCATGATCGCCAAGGCGCCCTGGGCACTTATATTTGTGGTCGACTATGCCAAGTGGATCGATCTGTTTGAGCATGTGGGTTGCTTTGAGCCCGAGTTTGTCGAGCGCACGGGCAAGGCGCCCCGTCGTGCGCCGGGTCTGGGCGACTTTGCCATCGCGGCGCAGGATGCCGTGATCGCTGCCCAAAACGCCGTAGTTGCCGCTGAGGCCCTGGGGCTGGGGAGCTGCTACATCGGTGATATCGTCGAGAACGCGGAGGAAGTTGCCGCGCTGTTGGACTTGCCGCCCTATACCATGCCGCTGTCGATGCTCATCATCGGCACGCCCCGCAAGGAGCGCCCGGCGATCGCGCATCCCGTGGTGAACCTGGTGCACGAAGAGCGCTACCGCCGCGCGGACGCCGCGACCATGGATGCGCAGGTGGCCGAGATGGATGCGATGTTTCGCCCTCATGCCCGCGAGGTGGGCGAGCGCGTGGTGGATATCTACACCCGCAAACACACCAGTCCCTTTATGGCCGAGATGAGTCGCTCCATGGAGTGGTGGTTCAAAAACTGGCTCGGCAAGTAGCCAACGTGACAAAGGGGCGGCTCCTTTGTCACGTTCAACATCATGCGATGGCCTAAAGACCGTATAAATGTTTATCTAGCTGGGAAGACAGTGCCATTTAAACATGGGCCGATTACCTATAATCCCTTCGAACATTAAAGTTGGGAGGAAACCGGCTTATGGAACAAAAGGCCAAGGAGGCAGCCTCGCACGCTGCGATTCCTGTGAGCATCTCGGCGATGCTCGTCACGCTGGGCGTGGTGTACGGCGATATCGGCACCAGCCCTATGTATGTAACCAAGGCGCTCGTTGCCGGCAACGGCGGCATCGGAAGCGTCACGCAGGAGTTCGTGCTCGGCGCGCTCTCCCTTGTCGTGTGGACGGTCACGCTGCTGACGACCGTCAAGTACGTGCTGATCTCGCTGCGCGCCGACAACCACGGCGAGGGCGGCATCTTTGCCCTGTACAGCTTGGTCAAGCGCTGCGGCAAGTGGCTCATCATCCCCGCCATGCTGGGCGGCGCGGCGCTCCTCGCCGACGGCATCCTGACGCCTGCCGTTACCGTCACCACGGCCATCGAGGGCCTGCGCACCATCCCGGCGGTCCATGCCGTGCTCGGTGACGACCAGGGTCGTGTCGTCGCCATCACGCTTGCCATCATCATCGCGCTCTTCTTGGTGCAGCGCATCGGCACGGCCAAGATCGGTCACGCCTTCGGCCCCATCATGACGCTGTGGTTTTTGTTCCTGGGCGGCACGGGCCTGTTCTTTGTCTGCCAGTATCCCGCGGTGCTGCTGTGCCTCAACCCGTTGCGTGGCATCGCTTTTCTGCTGAGCCCCAACAACCATGCGGGCATCATGATTTTGGGCAGCTGCTTCCTCGCTACCACCGGTGCCGAGGCGCTCTATTCCGACATGGGCCATGTGGGCCGCGGCAACATCTATGCCACCTGGCCGTTCGTTAAGTGCTGCCTGCTGCTGTCCTACATGGGCCAGGGCGCGTGGCTTATCAACAACGCCGGCAACCCGGAGCTCATGGGTATCGCCGACCTCAACCCCTTCTACCAGATGCTCGCCCCGGGTCTGCGCCCCTTTGCCGTCGGCCTTTCCACCGTCGCGGCCATCATCGCCTCGCAGGCGCTCATCACCGGCGCATTCTCGCTGGTGTCCGAGGCCAGCCGCCTGGACCTCATGCCGCATATGCAGGTCTTCTATCCTGCCGAGACCAAGGGCCAGCTCTACATCCCCATGGTCAACAACGTCATGCTCGTGGGCTGCGTCGTCGTGGTGCTGCTGTTCCAGAACTCGGCGCACATGGAGGCCGCGTACGGCCTGGCCATTACCCTGACCATGATGTGCACGACAATGCTGCTCTTCTTCTATCTGCACGTGGAGCGCAATCTCAAGGTCGCGCCGTGGATCTTTGCCGCCTTCTTCCTTATGCTCGAGGGCTTCTTCTTTGTGAGCTCGCTCACCAAGTTCTTCCACGGTGGCTATTTCACCATCCTTATGGCCGCGCTCATCATGGGCATCATGGTGTGCTGGTACAACGGCACGGCTGTTGAGCAGCGCCAGTTTACGCTGCTGCCGCTGCGCAGCTATCTGCCGCAGCTCAAGCGCCTGCGCGACGACGATCGCTACGAGCTCGTGAGCGACAACATCGTGTACCTGACCAAGGACACCAACACCGACTATATCGACCGCGATATCGTCTACTCGATTTTGGACAAGCACCCCAAGCGCGCTCGTGCCTGGTGGTTCGTGAACGTCGAGACCATGGACGAGCCGCATACCTTTGCCTACTCGGTCGAGACGTTCGGCACCGACTACGTATTCCGCGTGCATCTGTACCTGGGCTATAAGATCAACCAGCGCGTCAATGCTTACCTGCGCCAGGTTGTTCAGGACCTGGCTGCCAGCGGCGAGCTGCCGGCGCAGACGCACGATTACTCGGTCTACAAGGATCCGGGCAACATCGGTACGTTTAAGTTCGTCATGATCCGCAAGCTGCTGGCGCCCGAAAGCGACGTGGAGCCCAGCGAGCGTACGGCCATCACGCTCAAGTACATCATCCGCCGCGCTGCCGGCACTCCCGCGCGCTGGTACGGCTTGGAGAACTCCAACGTGAGCTTTGAGTACGTGCCACTGTTCACCAAGTTTAAGGCCGTGAGCAAGATGCAGCGCCTGGCTCCCGACGAGCGCCCGTAGACTGCAAGGCTATACACTTGGAACCACCACAAGGGGAAACCACCACAAAGGTGCCTGTCCCCTTTGTGGTGGTTTTTGTTTTTGAGAGAGGGGCGGGGCGCTGATGGACGTCCATGCGGACGGCGATATTGCCGAGAACTTTTGGTGGCGGCGCACAACGCTGACGCGTCGCAGCCCTCTGTATGACGCCTGCGTATCGGCGGGGCTGCTGGCCGCGGCGACGATTGTGGGCGCGCTGCTCGACCATCCGGGACTCGCGCCGAGCATCATGATCGTCTATGTGTTCGCCGTGCAGCTGTGCGCATTCTTTACCTGGAGCCGCCTGTATTGCCTGCTGAGCTCGGCTGCTGCCGTGGCGCTCTACAACTATTTGTTTGTCGACCCGCGCTACTCGTTGTCGCTCATCGACCGCGTCTATCCCGGCATGTTCTTTATCATGTTTGTGGTCTCGCTCGTGTCGAGCTCGATTGCGCTGGCCCTGCGCCGCGCCTTGGCGCAGGCTGCCGCCAGCGACCGTCGCACGCAGATGGTGCTCGAGACCAACCGCATGCTGCAGCGGTGCGGCGATCAGCAACAGATTGTGCATGCTATGGCAACGCAACTGGCGCGTCTTTCGGACTGTCCGGTCGTGTGGTATAGCGCCGATCCGGAAGACGATGACCTGCTGCCGCGCACGATGTACACGGCCGTGGGCGATGCCGCGCCGGTGCACCAGCTAGCGCCCCAGATGCCGCCACGGCTCTCGGCATCCGCCTATGTGGGAACGCCGCTCGATGCCACCTATGGCGGCTCGGCGTTCTTTGGCATATACCTGACCGTGCACTCGGGCGACACCATGGTGCGCGCGGGTGATCCCGACTCGGTGGTGGGGGTGCTCGCCATTGTCGCCGAGCCCGATGCGCTGACGCCCGAGGAGCGGACGCTTGCCGATGCCATCGTGAGCGAAGGCGAGCTGGCGCTCGATCGCGCCCGCGCCATGGAGGCCCGCGAGGAAGCGGCGGTGCTCGCTAAAAACGAGCAGCTGCGTGCCAACTTGCTGCGCTCCATCTCGCACGATCTGCGCACGCCGCTTACCAGCATTTCGGGTAATGCCGACGTGCTGCTCGACCAGGGCTCGACCGGCACGGCCGTGCTTGACGACCAGACGCGCCGCGGCATGCTCCTATCCATTCGCTCGGACGCGCAATGGCTCAACGCCACCGTCGAGAACCTGCTCGCCATCACCAAGCTCGAGGGCGGCGGCATGCATCTGTCGACTACGCTCGAGCTTATGGACGATATCGTCGAGGAGGCGCTGCGCCACGTAAACCCGGCCGTGCGCGAGCACGACCTTAAGGTGGTGGCGTGCGATGAGCCGGCGCTCGTCAACGTCGATGCGCGCCTGATGGTGCAGCTGGTGGTAAACCTGGTGAACAACGCCATTACCTACACGCCCGCGGGCTCGCATATCGTGATTTCGATTAGCGTCGACGGCGGGTGCGTGAGGTGTTCGGTCGCCGACGACGGCCCGGGCATTGCGCCCGAGGACCGCGAGCGCATCTTTGAGTCGTTCTACACCGCCAACCATGGCCTGGCCGACAGCTGCCGCAGTGTGGGCTTGGGACTATCCCTGTGCCGCTCCATTATGTTGGCACATGGCGGTAGCATAGAGGTTGCCGCGGCGGATCCACACGGTTCGGTCTTTACGATTGAGCTTCCCGCCGCCGATGTTTCGTTTGATAAGGAGTAGCGCCGTGCCGAACTCTGCCGCAAAACCGCTCATCTTGGTCGTTGAGGACGATCCCGCCGTCCGCAACCTTATCGTTGCCGCGCTCGAGGCACACGGCTTGCGCCATATGGCGGTGGAGACCGCCCACGCCGCCATTGCCGCCGCCTCGTCGCAGGCGCCGAGCATTGTGCTGCTCGATCTGGGCCTGCCCGATATGGACGGCGTCAAGGTGGTGGAGTCGGTGCGCGCGTGGTCGGGCATGCCGATCATCGTGGTCTCGGCACGCAGCGAGGACGCGGACAAGATCCGCGCGCTCGATGCCGGCGCCGACGACTACCTGACCAAGCCGTTTTCGGTCGAGGAGCTGCTCGCGCGCATTCGCACGACGCTCAGGCGCCTTTCGTATGCGCAAACGGGCGGCGTTGCCTCCGAGGGCTCGTTCGATACCGGTGAGCTGCATATCAATTTTGATGCCGGCATCGCCACGATGGATGGCGAGGAGCTGCATCTGACGCCGATTGAGTACAAGCTTTTGTGCTTGCTGGCGCACAACGCCGACAAGGTGCTGACGCACCAGTTTATCTTGCACGAGATTTGGGGCACGGCGACCAAGAGCGACCTGGCGAGCCTGCGTGTCTTTATGGGCACGTTGCGTAAGAAGATCGAGTCCGACCCCGCGCATCCGCGTTACATCCAAACCCATGTAGGCATTGGCTACCGCCTGGTCACCCAAGGCTAGATCGCCAACCACCATCCCAATATGAGTTGCGGTGAAATACGGTCTAAATTTGCCTAATTCCAGGCAAAACAGTCCGTATTCCACCGCAACTTTGTTATCTGCCCTTAGGCTTGCTGGCGTAGAACTTCTTCTTTTTGGGCTTGCCGGCGGGGGAGGGTTTGCCGGCAAAGTTGGACTTGCCGTTGCCGGCCTGCGCGTGCGCGGGTACTGCCGCACGGGGCTTGCGGGCCTCGGGGTTGCGCAGCTCCTCGGTTCGTTCGGCAATTTCCTCGGCGCTAAAGCCGACCTCGGCCATGGCGTCCTCGATGGGCAGGCGGCGCACGATATAGCAATGGTGCACCTTCTGGTTGCGTGCGAAGTCCTCGGGGATGGTCTGCGCCGTTATGTCCTGTAGCACCACGCCCGCGCGTGCGAGCTTGCGTGTCTCGGGGCGGAAGCCTCGCAGGTTGCAGCTAAAGATGGCATGGCCGCCCTGTGCGAGCAGGCGCGATACGCCGGCCAACAGCTCAACATGGTCGCGCTGGACATCCCAGGTGCGGCGGCCCATCTTGGACGAGTTCGAGAACGTGGGCGGGTCGACAAAAATCAGGTCCCAGCGGTTGCGCGTCTGGCGCTGGTCGCGAATCCAGGCGAGCACGTCGTCGCGCACAAAGTGATGCTGCGGACCCACAAAGCCGTTCTGGCGCATGTTGCGCTCGGCCCAGTCCAGATAGGTGTTGGAGAGGTCGACCGTCACGGTCTCCTCGACGCCGCCATCGGCCGCGTAGCAGGTGGCGGTGCCGGTGTAGGCAAACAGGTTGAGGAAGCGACGCGCCTGCTTGGCGTGCTCGCGCACCAGGTTGCGGGTGACGCGGTGGTCCAAGAAAATGCCCACGTCCAGGTAGTCGTCAAAGTTGACGGCAAAGGTAAGGCCGCCCTCTTCGATGAGCGGGAGGCGACGGCGTGCGATATTGGCGCGCTCGCCCGATCCGCCCTTGCCGGCGCCCTGCTTGCCGTACTGCGAGCCGCCACGCGAACGCATGCGGGCCTTGGCGTGCACATGCTCGGCGGGAACATCTAGGATACGCGGTGCGATGGCCAGAATGTCGAGCATACGGGCCTGGGCCAGTGCGGGGTCGATGGTCTTAGGCGCGGCGTATTCGGCGATGACGAGCCATCGGCCCGGCGTCTGCGGGCAACCCTCGTACAGGTCGATGGCGGCGGAGTAGTCGGGCAGGTCGGCATCGTAGACGCGGTAGCAGCTCACGCCCTCGCGCTTGGCCCACTTGCGACGCAGGCGAGCGTTCTTGCGCAGGCGGTTGGCGAACTGCTCGGACTCGGGGATGAGCACGGGCAGCGGCTTGCCGTCACCCAGGTCGAGCGTGGCGGCAGGCTCGGGCATGGCGGGGGCGGCGGCTTCATCGTTGACTTCGTTGGCATCCGCAGCCTCGGCCTCGGCATCCGCACTGGTCGCAGCCTCAAACGCTGCGGCGGCGTGGTCGAGTGAAGGCCAGACTTCGACGGTCGCCTCTTCGTTGTTGGGCATGACGGCGATTGAGCGCTCGGGCTCGGTGTGGAGCGCGCGGGCCAGCAATCCGTCGCGGGTGAGCGCGGCGACCGGTGCCGAAGCGAGCTCGGGCGCGCGGCGCAGCTCGCCGACCAGCGTCATGGCGTCGTGCATGAGCGAAAGCGGGGTCTCGGTGGTGTCTGCGACCAGGGCGGCACCGGCAACGGCACCTGCGTGGTCCAGCACGGTGGCGGACTTGGCGGCGCAAAAATCGACAAAACGCTTGTAGCCGGCACACTTAACCATGCGCTCGGCGGTCTTGCGTGCGGCGGGGTCAATGTCCACGGCGACGATGCGTGCCTGCCGCTCGTGCGCTGCCGCCTCGCGCTCGCGCGCCTCGGCAAGTAGCTGCTCCCACAGGGCGGCGTCGTGCAGCTGCCAGCCCTCAAAGCCCCAGTGCTCGCGGGCGGCGCCCGGGGCGCGGTCGGTTAGGATATTCACTGCCTCCAGCAGCAGACCGCCGCCGGCGCACGAAGCGTCGACCAGCGTGGGCAGGGCTTCGTTCTCGTAATCGTCGGCCGTCAGCTCGCGCTCGCACAGTGCAGTCCAGCCGACCTGCGCCAGCACCAGGGCGGCGTAGTCGGGGCGCAGCACGTGTGTGCCCTCGCCGGCGCGGGTCGCGGCGGGCGGCAGGCGCTTGAACAGCGGGTCGCCCGAAAGGTCCAGGCTTATGCTCGCGCGGCGCTGACGCAGCGAAAGCAGCAGGTGAACATCGGGATCGGCGGCGTCGACATCGGCGCGACGGCCCGTGGTCTCGGCCAGACGGTCGCACAGCGCGTCCTTGGCGCGCAGGGCCGAGAAGCGCGTGTTGCGCAACTGCTCGGTCACGCCGCGGGCGGTAATGGCGATGGTGGCGCCGGGGCGGACGATGCTCTCCCAGGCGATGTCGTAAACGCTATCGTACAGTTCATCGGCATCCTGCGCCTCAAAGCGCCCGAGTACCACGAACACGCGGCTGGCCAGGCGCGACCACAGACAGGCGCGATAGCCTTCTTCGAGCTCGCCCTCAAACGTAGCGCGGCCCTTCAGGCGGCGGACATGCGAAAGCCCGAGGCGTTTAAGCTCATCGGCGAGTGCGGACTCAAAGCCCTCGGGGCAGCTTGCGTAAAATTCCATGGGTGACCTCTCTGGTTGCGTCGCTCCATTATATGATGGATGCTTCGTTTGCCCTTATCCTCGAAAGGAACCCATATGATTGATGCGTGTCCCGAACCCGCTGTGCTCTTTTTTGACGTGGACGGCACGCTGACGTCGTTCGATCCCGACGATATGACCGATAAGGACTTTTCGGCGGTTCGCCCTTCGCAGACGGTGGTTGAGGCGTTCCATGCACTGCGCGATGCGGGGCACAAGGCGTTTATCTGCACGGGTCGTCCCCTGTGGCTCATCGCGGACAGTTTGCGTGCGCTCGACCCCGCGGGCGTCGTTGCCATGGCGGGGGCCACGCTCGAGGTCGAGGGCCGCGTGGCACACGAGGACTGCATTGACGAGGACATTGTTGAGGAGCTCGCGCGTCGCATTACTGTGGCGGGCGGCGAGGCGTTGTTCGAGACGAACGGTGCCACCTATTCACTTGAGCCAGTTGGTGTCGAACAGTCATTTCTGCTAGGCGCCGGCGTGGTGCATGGCACCGATCAGATGCGCGTCGATGGGCATTTGCGCGTAGGCAAGGTGTGCATTAACGCGTGCGACCTAGCTCGCGTAGCCAACGACGATGGCTTTATCGAGCGCGAGTTTGAGCTGTGCAACACCGGTGGTCAGAATCGCGAGCTGAGCCCCAAGGGCATCGACAAGGGCGTGGGCGTGGCGCGAGCGCTGGAATACCTGGGTCGCACCGGCAACGCGCGCACCTTTGGCTTTGGCGATTCCGGCAACGATCTGGGTATGCTCGCCGCCGTCGAGACGGCTGTAGCCATGGGCAACGCCATGCCCGAGGTCAAGGCAGTCGCCGACTACGTGACCGACGATGTCGCACACGATGGCACCGTCACAGCGATGCAACATTTCGGCCTCATCTAATGAATCTCGCCTTCTGACGTTTGCTCAAACTGCGACTCTTTGCTTTTGCATGCTCAATCGATTTATCAATCCAAATACTGAGGTGTTTATACCGTTCGCCGAGAAGATAAAAAACCGCAGTTCACGCCTTGATAAACGTAGGTAAAGTGTTTAGCAGTTTACCGGCCGTGTGCAAGCGAAAGGAATCAGGCAGATGGCAATCAAGGTGTTCGCTGACGGTGCAAACCTCGAGGGCATGCTCGACATGTACGAGAACGGCAACGTTCAGGGTTTCACGACCAACCCGTCCCTTATGAAGAAGGGCGGCGTGACGGATTACCGCGCGTTTGCCAAGGAGGTCCTGACCCACATCACCGATGTGTCCGTCTCGTTTGAGGTCTTTGCCGACGACGTCGAGACCATGGAGGTCGAGGCGCGCGAGATCGCTACTTGGGCCGAGAACGTCTACGTCAAGATTCCGTGCGTGACCACCAAGGGCGAGTCCACCGCCGAGCTGGTCCGCAAGCTTTCGGCCGGCGGCATCAAGGTCAACGTCACCACCATCTTTACGCCTAAGCAGGTCGATGAGATGGTCGAGGCCGTGGACGCCGAGACGCCGTCTATCATCTCGCTCTTTGCCGGCCGTATCGCCGATACCGGCGTCGACCCCATTCCGTTTATGACGGAGTCGGTCAAGAAGGCCGCCGCCAAGCCCAACTGCGAGGTCCTGTGGGCATCCACACGCGAGCTTATCAATATTTACCAGGCGGAAGGATGCGGTTGCCAGATCATCACGGTGCCCAATAGCATCCTGGCCAAGCGCAAGAACATCGGCCGTGACCCGTACGAGGTCTCGCTCGATACCGTGCGCGGTTTTGCCAAGGATATCGCCTCGCTCGGTTTCCATATCCTGCCGTAACGCGAACGCTGGCTACATCGCGGGTTGTTCGCCCCGGCCTTTCCTTTCCCTATCGCTCACGCGCTTCGCGAGGGTCGCGCTAGGCAAAGGAAAGGCCGGGGCTGCCGACACGAACTTGCCGGTAGGTTGGTGATAGGCTTCCATATCCTGCCGTGGACAAAGGTACCCCTGCCTGCGCCGTGCAAAATTGAGAGTATTCAGCAAGGTAAAGGCTTTTACCAGCTGGGTGAAGCATGGAACAGCCCCCGTTTTGGCTCTGATGACGCTAAAACGGGGGCTGTTTCTTGCTTTTTCGTCTCTGAGGGGCATCCGGAACGGTGGAATTTGCAGAATACTCGCGATTTTGCACGTCGCGAGAGGGGGGACCCTTGCTTGGCGGTTTACTTCCCCTGCACCATGGTGAGGGAGATCTTCTTGCGGTCGCGATCGACCTTTTCAACCCACACCTTGACCGTGTCACCGACGCGCACCACGTCGCTGGGGTGCTTGACGAAGCGGTTGGCCAGCTTGGAGATGTGCACGAGGCCGTCCTGGTGCACGCCCACGTCGACGAAGGCGCCAAAGTCGACGACGTTGCGCACCGTGCCCTTGAGTTCCATGCCGGGCTCCAGGTCGTCGATCGAAAGCGCCGAGCGGCTAAAGACTACCTCGGGCGCGTCGTCGCGCGGGTCGCGACCGGGCTTCTTGAGCTCGTTGACGATGTCGATGAGCGTGAGGGTGCCGCAGTCCAGGTCGCTTGCCAGCGCCGAGATGCTGCCCAGGCGGCGCTCGATATCGGGCACGCCGCCGCGGCTGAGCTCGCTTGCCGCAACGCCGGCGCGCTCCAGGACGGCCGTGGCCACCTCGTAGCTTTCGGGGTGGACGCTTGTCGCGTCGAGCGGGTTCTTACCGCCGCTGATGCGCAGGAAGCCTGCGGCGTTGAGGTATGCCTTGGATCCCAGTTTGGGGACCTTCTTAAGCTGGCGGCGATCGGTAAAGGCACCGTTTTCCTCGCGGAAAGCCACGATGTTCTTGGCCACGCTCGGCGTGATGCCCGATACGTATCCCAGCAGGCTCGCGCTCGCGGTGTTGACGTCGACGCCCACACGGTTGACGACGTCTTCCACCACGTGGCCCAGGGTGCGCGAAAGCTCTGCCTGGTCAAGGTCGTGCTGGTATTGGCCCACGCCGATGGATTGGGGCGGGATCTTGACGAGCTCTGCCAGCGGGTCTTGCAGGCGGCGGCCCAGGCTCATAGCGCCGCGCACGGTGACGTCCAGGTCGGGATATTCCTGGCTGGCGAGCTCGGAGGCGGAGTACACCGACGCGCCCGCCTCGTTGACGATGGTGTAGCGAAGGCTGGGCGCCTGCTCGGCAATAAACTCCGAGACGACTTCCTCGGTCTCGCGGCTGGCGGTGCCGTTGCCGATGACGATGGTGTTGACGCTGTCCTTCTTGACGAGGCGGGCGAGCTCGCGCTTGGTGCCGGCGACGTCGTGGCGCGGCTTGGTGGGGTAGACCACGCCGTGGTCGAGCAGCTTGCCGGTCTCGTCCATGACGGCGACCTTGCAGCCGGTGCGGTAGCCCGGGTCGAGCGCGAGCACGCGGGCGCCGCGTACGGGGCGTGCCGAGAGCAGGCCCTCGAGATTCTTGGCAAAGACGTTGATGGCCTCGGTCTGGGCGCGAACGGTGAGTTTGGCGCGGGCCTCGCGCTCCAGCGAGGGAGCCATGAGGCGTTTGTAGCCGTCGGCGATGGCGGCATCGAAGATGGGAGCAAACACGCCCTGGCGTCGGGGCCAACGGCTGCCGAGGCGCACCGTGGCGGCAGCGCCGTCGACGTTCACGCGCACGCGGAGCTTGCCCTCGCGCTCACCGCGGTCGATAGCCAGCACGCGGTGGTTGGGTATACGGCGCAGCGGCTCATCATAGCTGTAGTACGGCTCGTAGGGGGTCTTCTCGGCGGGGTCGGTGGCCTCGACGACGATGTCGGCGGTGTTTTGCGTAAAGGCGCGCAGGTCGGCGACGTTCTCGGGATCTTCGGCCACCGTCTCGGCCACGATGTCGGCGGCGCCGGCGAGCGCCTTCTCGGGCGTGTCGAAGCCGGCCTCCTCGTTGACGTAGTCCGCGGCGGCGTCGAGCGCGCTGCCCTTGGCCGAGGCCTGCATGATGATCATGTTGGCGAGCGGCTCCAGGCCTGCCTCGCGGGCCTTCTGCGCGCGGGTCATGCGCTTTTTGCGGTAGGGCTTGTAGAGGTCCTCGACGCGCTGGAGCTGCGTGGCCTCGCGAATCTGCTGCTCGAGCTCGGGCGTGAGTTTGCCTTGGGCGTCGATGAGCAGGATGACGTCCTCTTTGCGCTGTTCAAGATTGCGCAGGTAGGACAGGCGCTCGTCGAGGGCGCGCAGGGCGACGTCATCCATGCCGCCCGTGGCCTCCTTGCGGTAGCGCGAGATAAAGGGGATGGTGTTGCCCTCGTCGATGAGCTTGACAGCCGCCTCGACGTTGGCGGCCTTAAGGTTGAGCTCGCGGGCGAGCTGGGCGATAAGATCCATGAAACTCCTTGCGTTTAAGGTGCGTTTGCAGCACAGGGCTACCAAGGATACCACCTGCCACTTCGCCCAAAAAAGACTGTTTTGGCGCGGAACCACGAAAGCGGCCTATCTACTACGTTTGAACCGTGTGGGTCGACCATCCCCCGGTTTTCCGAAAATGCGCAACTCGTCTACCTGCGGTTTTTATTCCGCGAAATTTGGCATGGTTGAGGGCGATCGGTTAAACGTAGTAGATAGGCACATTTCGTGGCGAACGAACCAAGCTGAGGCGCAAAAAGGCCCCCCGCCTCAGAAAAATCGTCAGCGAAGTAGCAAAATGCCCCGCGGGCAGGAAGCTGCTCGCGGGGCAAAGAAGAGGGGCTTATTTGTGGCGGACCGAGGGGCCCGGCATGGGGTTTCTGCCGCGGCCTGTCCTAAGGTGCTACAGCTCGACGAGCTGGCCGGTCTCGGCGGCCTCCTTGATGGCGTTGAGAAGCGTGAGCGTCTTGACGTTGTCGGCGGGGGTTACGACGGGCTCGACCTCGCGGCGGACGACCTTCACAAAGTGCTTGAGCTGCATCTTGTGCGGCAGCGCCGGGTCCACGGCCGGAATCTCCATCTGCAGCGGCTTGTGCCAGTTGGAGGCGCCGTCGTAGGAGAACTGGTGCAGGCGGGGCAGCGAAAGGGCGCCCAAGGTTCCGCCGATAAAGTAGGCGTCGGCGTCGAAGGGACGGTACTGCGGGTCCTCGCGAGCGGTGGCCTCCCAGTTCCAGGGGCTGGCGGTGGCATCGGAGATGGTCATGCTTGCGAGCGCGCCATCGGCAAAACGGACGTTGACCACGGCGGAGTCCTCAGTCTCAAAACCGCGGGCGGCGCTGGACTGCATACCCTGGACGGCAACGGGCTCGCCCAGCAGATAGCGGAGCAGGTCGACGTCGTGAACCAGGTTAACCAGGATCGGGCCGGCACCCTTCTTGCGGCGCCACTCGACATCGAAGTACTCGTCATTCTTATAGATCATGTAGTGGAAGCTCGACACGGTGAGCTTGCCCAGCTCGCCGGACTCGATGATCTCCTTGGCCTTGTTGACGAAGGGGTTGTGGCGACGGTGCTGGCCCACGAGCACGGGCACGCCGGCGGTCTCGGCCTCGGCGGCGAAGGCCTGGGCATCCTCGAGGTCATTGGAGATCGGCTTTTCGACCAGCGGCACGATGTTGCGCTTCACGGCCTCGCGGGCAACGCCCAGATGCAGGTCGTTGGGGGTGGCGATGATGACGGCCTCGGGCTTGACCTCGTCCATCATCTGGGCGGGATCGGTGTAAAACGGCACGCCGGCGGCCTCGGCCGTGGCGCGGGCGCCCTCAAAGGCGTCGGCGATGGCGACGAGCTCGGCTTCGGGCTCCTCGGTGACAAAGCGGATGTGGTTGCGGCCCATGGCACCGGCGCCGATAACGGCAATGCGGACGGGGTTGAGCTCAGACATTTCGACTCCTTAATACTGGTGACCGGTGGAATGCGGCAAGAGAACGGCCCTTGCCGCGTCAAGCAAAACTAAGCGGACTTCTTCTTGCTGTCGGAGACCATCATGTAGACGGTGAGCACGACGGCGATGGCGGCAATCACAATGGCGCCATAGAAGGACTGCTGGTAGGCGGCGCTGCCGGCTTCGGCGTGATACAGCACGGCGGTGATGGGCTGGCTGATCCAGGTAGAGGCGGCGTAGCCCAAGAACATGATGCCGTAGTTGACACCGATGTTGCTGGTGCCAAAGGCGCCACCGGTGAGCGGCGGGTAGATGACGAGCAGAGCGCCAAAGCTAAAGCCGAGCAGGGCGAGCGCCACAAAGAACATGCTCTGCGTAAAGCTCATCGACATGATGACGAGCGCGACGATGGTGACGACAAGGCTGATGAGCAGCGACTTGTAGGCGCCGAGCTTGTCGATGATCTGGCCAAAAGACAGACGGCCGACCAGGTTGGCGCAGGTGTTGACGGAGACGACCACGCCGCCGAGGGCGACGGCCGCGGCGCTCGTGGGGTCGGCGAAGAGCTGGACAGCGGCGATGGAGGCAACCTTGCCCACGAGCAGGGTGCCCGCGGTGGCGGCGAAGGCGAAGGTGGCGATGAGGACCCAGAAGCGCGGGGTTTTGACCATCTCGCCCGGGGTGAGGTCGCCGAAGGTGCCGGCGTGCGCGCCGCCCTTGGGGGCCTCGAAGCCCTCGGGCAGCCAACCGGCCTCGGGGGCCTTCAGGAACAGGGCGGAGGCGGCGATCGTCACAAAGAAGATGACGCCGAGTGCCTTAAGGGCGCCAAAGATGCCAAGGCTCGGGATGAGCAGCGAGGCGAGCACCGGGGACAGCACGGCGGGGCCGGCGGTCGAAGCGGCCAGGGTGATGCCGGAGGCGAGGCCCTTCTTGTCGATGAACCATTTTTGGCCCGTGGTGAGCGCGGGGTTGTAGCCCAGGCCGTTGCCGATAGCGGCGACGAGCGAGAACCACAGGTAGAACTGCCACGGCTCAGTGACGGTGCCGGACATGAACCAGCCCACGCCGTAGCACACGGCGGCGGCAATCACGACGTTGCGGGGGCCGATCTTATCGGAGATGCGGCCGGCGAAGATGCCCGTCACGGCCATGATGGTCTGAAAGACCGGGAAAGCCCAGGTAAGGGCGCTGGACCACTCGGGGTAGACGGCGAGCAGGTTCTTGCTCACGACGGAATACAGCGCGATGGAGCTGATGAAGAACATGGTGACGCACGCGGCGGAAAGCACGACGGCGCGACCCTTGTTGGAGTTGGTGGAAGCCATTGGACTCTTTCTAATCGATACGGGGGAGGGGAGGGGCAAACGCCGCTGAGGTGCTTGCCCCGCGCCCCTTTCTACCGGGCTGGTTTACTGGTCAGTCGGCTTTGCGACGCCGGACTCATCGGACCAGAGCTCGACGCCCTTGTTCTTGAGGTAGTTGTCGGCAAAGGCGCGGCGGCCGCCGGGCTTGGCGGTGAGGTCGCCCATCATGTTGGAGAAGCCGCCGTCGACCTTGATGGCGTCGCCGGTGGTAAAGTCTGAGCGCGTGGACGCCAGGAACATGACGGCGTTGGCGATATCGCTGACCTCGCCGATGCGACGCGTGGCGATGAGGCGGCTGCGGCTCTTCTCGACCTCGGGATCGGCGTAAAAGCTTGCCGACATGGGGGTCTTGACGAAGCAGGGCTCGACGCAGTTGGAGCGCACGCCGTAGGGACCCCACTCGGCAGCCAGCATCTTGGACATCATGTTGACGCCCGCCTTGGTGGAGCTGTACACGCCCGAGAACGTTTCGGGGGAGTGACTGGCGACGGTGGAGATGTGAACCAGGCGGCCCTGGCCGGCCTTGATCATCTCGCGACCAAAGCGCTGCGAGGTGATGAAGTAGCCGGTGAGGTTGACGTTGATGACCTCGTTCCAGTCGGAGAGCGGCAGGTCCTCCATGGCTGCGAAGCGCAGGATGCCGGCGGTGTTGACGAGAACGTCGACGCGGCCGAAGTTGGCGATGGTGGCGTCGACGGCGGCCTGAACCTCGGCCTCGTCGGTGGCGTTCATCTTGTAGCCCTCGGCGTGGATGCCAAACTCGGCAGCGAGGTCGGCGGCAGCGGCCTTGACCTTCTCCTCGTCCAGGTCGAGCAGGACGACGTTAGCGCCATTGCGGGCGAACTCGCGGCAAATCTCGACGCCCATGCCGCCGAGCGCTCCAGTCACAGCGCAGACATCGCCCTCGAGCTTAAGCCAATTGCTCATAGGAACTTCCCTTCTTATGCCTCCCGGTGGGTCGCTCCCATTAACCGACCCACGTGGTTTTCGCTGGTTATCGTATGCTTTGCATTTGCGCAGGTGAATTGCATATTTGTTAGAATGGCGTTAACCATAGGTATACACTGTGCGATGCAGTTTATTCTCAATTGAGCGCATGACCTGCGAAAACAACCTCCTGTGGCACCATGTGGCCACGGGCGCGAAAACGGGAGATTGACGTGTACGATCGACGACTTGAGGCCATATCGGCCGCTGCGGAGCTGGGAAGCTTCTCGCGTGCGGCGGCACAATTGCGCGTGTCGACTCCGGCGCTCGTCAAGCAGGTGTCGGGCTTCGAGGCCGAGTTCGGCATCACGCTGTTCGAACGCTCGCACTCGGGCGTCAAAGTGACGCCGGCCGGCGCACTACTGGTGGACGACGCGCGCTCGATCATGCGGCAGTCCGAGGACGCGCTGCGCCGTGCCCGACGCGCGGCGGGCGATGGCGGTGCCGTGCGCCTGGGCGTATCGATGATGTGCCCGGGGCGCCACACGCTCGCGCTGTGGCCGCAGGTGCACGACATGGAGCCGCGCTTGCGTTTTGAGATTGTGCCGGTGGGGGACCTTTACGATGAGCGCGAGACCGTCATGCGCAGTCTGGGGCGCGAGGTGGATGTGGTGCAGTCGAGTTTTTCGACCCCGCGCTGGGGCGACGCCTGCCAAAAGCTCCGCATCGTTACCGTGCCGTTTTATATCGACGTGCCGCGCACGAGCCCGCTTGCGCGCAAGACGCGCATCACAGTTGCCGACCTGGAGGGCATGCGCCTGCGCGTGCTCCGTCACGGCAACGACGCCATGGACAGCCTGCGCATCGACCTTTTGGCCGACGGCGGCGTGGACGTGATCGACGTGGATAGCTTTGACTTTGCGCTTTTTAACGAGGCGGAGGAAAAGGGCGACGCGGTGCTCACCTGCGGAGCTTGGTCAGGCGTACACCCGGCCTTTGTAGGCGTGCCGTTCCTGTGCGGCCGCGAGGTGCCAGTCTATTTGCACTACCCGCTCGAGCCTACCCTCCAAGTCCAAAAATTCGTCAACGCCATGGCCCAACTCCTCAAGTAGCTTACACAAAACGAGGCCCTGGCCAAACGGCCAGGGCCTCACTAACCTTTATTCCGTTTTAAACAACGGGCTGATTGCGCGCAGGAGGGTGCCCCGGAGCGGCGGGGGACCCTCCGTCAGTAATCGGTCCTACTCCAGCTCAAACGCTCCGGTGTAGAGCTGGTAGTAATACCCGCGCTTGGCGATCAGTTCGTCGTGGTTGCCGCGCTCGATGATACGGCCGTGGTCCAGACAGATGATCGCGTCGGAGTTACGCACGGTGGACAGGCGGTGTGCGATGACAAACGTCGTGCGGCCCTCCATGAGCTTATCCATGCCCGCCTGCACGATGGCCTCGGTGCGGGTGTCGATGGAGCTCGTGGCCTCGTCTAGAATCATCGCCGGCGGATCGGCGACGGCGGCGCGGGCGATCGAAATTAGCTGACGCTGGCCCTGCGACAGCTGTGCGCCGTTGCCGGTGAGCATGGTGTCGTAGCCGTCGGGCAGGCGGGTGATAAAGTCGTCTGCGCCCGCGAGCTTGGCCGCTGCGATGCACTCCTCGTCGGTGGCGTCCAGGTTGCCGTAGCGGATGTTGTCCATCACGGTGCCGGTGAACAGGTTCACGTCCTGCAGCACGACGCCCAGCGAGCGGCG
The DNA here is from genome assembly GCF_003475115.1 of Collinsella sp. AF37-9. NCBI lineage: Bacteria > Bacillati > Actinomycetota > Coriobacteriia > Coriobacteriales > Coriobacteriaceae > Collinsella > Collinsella sp. AF37-9. The sequence continues at coordinate 83,620 of NZ_QROQ01000003.1, forward strand.
CAGATCGGCCTTGCGGATCTTATTGACGTTGATGCCGTCGTAGCGAATCTTGCCGTCGGCGATGTCATAGAAGCGGTTGATGAGGTTGGTGATGGTCGTCTTACCGGCACCGGTGGCGCCGACAAACGCGACCTTCTGACCCGGCTTGGCAAACACGGACACGCCGTGCAGGACCTCGTGGTCGGGGGTGTAGCCAAAGTCGACGTTGTCCATGACCAGGTCGCCGCGCAGCGGGACGTACTCGATCTCGCCGGTTGCGCGGTGCGGATGTTTCCACGCCCACATGCCGGTGTGGTGGTCAGCCTCCTCGAACTCCCAAGTCTCGGGGTTCACCTGCGCGTTGACGAGCGTCACGTAGCCTTCGTCGGCCTCGGGCTTCTCGTCGATGAGCTCAAAGATGCGGTCGGCGCCGGCGAGGCCCATGACCACGGCGTTGATCTGCTGCGAGATCTGGCCGATCTGTCCGCAGAACTGCTTGGTCATGTTGAGGAACGGCACCACGACGGCGATGGACAGCGCCATGCCCGAGATGCTCAGGTTGGGCACGCCCAGCGCCAGGAAAATGCCGCCCGCCAGTGCGACCAGCACGTAGAGCAGGTTGCCCAGGTTCATAAGGATGGGCATGAGGATGTTGGCGTACATGTTGGCCTTCTGGGAGACCTCGAAGAGCTTTTCGTTGCGCTCGTCAAAATCGGCCTCGGCGGCAGACTCGTGGCAGAACGCCTTGACGACCTTCTGGCCGTTCATGACCTCCTCGATATGGCCCTCGACCACGCCGAGCTCGGTCTGCTGCGCAATGAAGAAGCGCGCGGAGTTGGAGCCGAGCAGCTTGGTCATAAAGGTCATAAAGGCGACGCCGGCGATGATGACCAGGCACATCCACACGCTGTAGTACAGCATGATAAAGAACACCGTGACGATGATGATGATCGTCATGAGCAGGTTGGGCAGCGACTGGCTGATCATCTGACGCAGCGTGTCGATGTCGTTGGTGTAGTGGCTCATGATATCGCCGCGCTGGTGCGTGTCGAAGTAGCGGATCGGCAGGTCCTGCATGCGGTTGAACATCATCTCGCGCAGCTTCTCGAGCGAGCCCTGCGTGACGATAGCCATGGCGCGGTTCCAGAAGAGCGAGGACAGGACGCCGACGCCGTAGATGCAGGCGAGGGTGGTCACGAGCTGCAGAATCTTGGGCTGTGCGGCTTCCCAATCGCCCGACTGCCACGATTCGCTAATAATCTGCAGGGCGCTCTGCAGGAAGGTCGCGCCGATGGAGTTGATGATGGCGCAGAGCACCACGCCGGCGACGACAAGGGGCAAAAGCACGGGATAGAAGCCAAAGAGCGTCTTGATGAGGCGCGACATGGTGCCGCCCTTACGGTTGAGCGCGCGCTCGGCGGTCGTTGCCTTACTCATGTGCCTCGCCTCCTTCCTGGGTCTGAGCTTGCGTTGCGGATGCCTCGGTGTCGGCCTCGACGGCCCCTTCGCCCTCGGCAGACATCTTGTTTTGCGAGGTAAAGGTCTCGCGGTAGATCTCGCTCGTCTTGAGCAGCTCTTCGTGGTTGCCGATCTGTGCGATGCGGCCACCCTCCATGACAATGATGCGGTCTGCGTCCTGCACGGAGCTGATGCGCTGGGCGATGATGAGCTTGGTCGTGTTGGGCAGATAGCTTGCCAGCCCCGCGCGGATCTTGGCGTCGGTCTTGGTGTCGACGGCGCTGGTGGAGTCGTCCAGGATCAAGATCTTGGGGCGACGCAACAGGGCGCGTGCAATGCACAGGCGCTGCTTCTGACCGCCCGAAACATTAGAGCCGCCCTGTTCGATCCAGGTGTCGTAGCCCTTGGGGAAACCGTCGACAAACTCGTCGGCGCAGGCCAGATGCGCTGCCTCGCGGACTTCCTCGTCGGTGGCGTTCGGGTCGCCCCAACGCAGGTTCTCGGCGATGGTGCCGCTAAACAGCACGTTTTTCTGCAGCACCATGGCGACCTGGTGACGCAGCGCGTCCAGGTCGTAGTCGCGCACGTCCACGCCGCCCACGCGCACAGCGCCTTCGGTGGTGTCGTACAGGCGGGCGATGAGGTTAACGAGCGTGGACTTGGCCGAGCCGGTGCCGCCGATGATGCCGATGGTCTCGCCGCTCGTAATGTGCAGGTCGATATCGTCGAGCGCCTGGCGCTTCGCATGCTTGGAATACTTAAAGCTCACGTGGTCAAAGTCGATGGAACCGTCGGCAACCTCGAGCACGGGCTCGGCGGGATCGGCGATCGTGGGCTCGGCGGCCAGCACCTCGGCAATGCGGTGTGCCGATTCGTCGGCCATGGTCACCATGACAAAGATCATCGACAGCTGCATCAGGCTCATGAGAATCTGGAAACCATAGGTAAAGGTCGAGGAGAGCTGGCCCACGTCGAACAGCGTGCCCTGGCTCGTGATGATGAGCTTGGAGCCCAGGTAGATGATGACGACAAACGCGCAGTTGACGCAGATGTTCATCATGGGGTTGTTAAAGGCGAGCAGCTTCTCGGCGCGGGTGAAGTCCATCTGGACGTCGCGTGCGGCGGTCGCGAACTTCTCCTTCTCAAAGTCTTCGCGCACATAGCTCTTGACCACGCGCATGCCGGTGACGTTTTCCTCGACGGACTCGTTAAGGGCGTCGTACTTGTGGAACACGCGCGAGAAGATGGGACGCACCTTAAAGATGATAAAGAACAGTCCAAAGCCCAGCAGCGGAATGATGACCAGGTAGACCATGGCGACGCTGCCGCCCATGATAAATGCCATGGTAAAGGCGAAGATCAAGACCAGCGGCGCGCGCACGGCGATACGGATGATCATCATAAAGGCCTGCTGAACGTTGTTGATGTCGGTGGTCAGACGCGTGACGAGTGAGGAACTCGAGAACTCATCGATGTTGGCAAAGCTGAACGTCTGGATCTTGTAGAACAGGTCGTGACGCAGGTTCTTGGCGAAGCCGCAGCTCGCATGACTGCAGGTGACGCCGGCCGCAGCGCCAAAAGCAAGCGACGTCAGCGCGATGAGCACCAAAAGGCCCGCGGTGGGAAGCATCTCGGCTACGGTGGCGCCGTCTTTGATAGCGTCGATCAGGTTGGCGGTGATAAATGGAATCAGCATCTCGCAGAGCACCTCGCCAAGCACGAGCAACGGCGTGGCAACGGTGACTTTCATATAGTCGCGGATGCTGCCCATGAGGGTTTTAATCATCCAGTTCCTCCCAGGTTACACGGATTTTTTCGAGCATTTCGGCGAGCTGCTCGCGCTCGTCGTGGGTGAGGGCACTAAAGGCTTGCTCTCTAAAGCGAATGCGGGCCGCCTGGTCGATGCGGGCGTTTTCCCGGCCGGTTTCGGTCAGGCGAATGGTGAGCTGCCGTCGATCCTTGGGGTTACGGCTGCGCTCGATGAGGCCGTTGAGCTCGAGCTTGGACAGGATCTCGGAAAGCGATCCCGGCTTGAGGTCAAAGTGCATGCCGAGCTCCTGCTGCGACATCTCGCCGCCGGGTTGCTTGGCCAGCAGGCAGATGATGGGCGCCTTGCCGGACACGCCTCCGCCATGAAAATGCATGTAATGGCCGCAAAAGCCCAGGCCGCTCAGGATGCGCTTGGCGAGTTTGTCTTCGGCGCTGACCGCTTCGGGTATGTCTACCGGTTGCGACGGGTCACCGCCGGGCTCATGCGGAAGGACGAGTGGTTCAACACACATATCTAAGCTTCGCTCCTTTCTTTAGTTAGGTAGTTGAATTGTTTTGTGCCTAACCAATTTAGGAGCACGGTAAATAAATGTCAAGGTACCAAACTTTATAGTTACGGCGTTTTGCCAAACGCCGTAACCGCTCGACGCTGCAAGCGTTCCTAAGCGGCAATCTGACGTTCAATCGTCGGGCATGGCCACAAGGCCTATGCCCTCCTCTTTCACGTCACCTTGCTCGCTTAGGAACGCTTTCGCTGTCCGTCCTCAACCTGTGATTCCGCCACGGTCTGCTTCGGTGCATGTGATCCCTTGGGGATGGAGGAAAAAGGATCACTTTAAAAGGGATCACTTTGGGCTGCGATGATGCCTTTCGAAGCGGCCTTGCCAAAAACTATGCCTAATTACTACGATGAATCCAGCATCCCTGACCACAAAGCTGTTTCTGAAAAAACGCAAGCTATCTACCTGCGGTTTTGTTGGAGAGAAATTCGTTGTGGTTGGAGGCGGGCGGTTGAACGTAGTAAATAGGCATAGTTTTGAAATGGCGCTATACGAGTAGCATCAACTAGGCCGCTATGGAGCAAACAGCCCCCATTTCCGAAACCTTTCCGCAACAATTTGCCCTTCGTACCGCTCGCCTCCGCTCACAACGTCCCCTGCGCTACACTTAGTCGCACTGTGGTGCTGCCGCGCCGCACCCGAAACAAGGGAGACCCTCATGAAGAACACTCAGCTGCTGCTGATCAACGATATGTGCGGTTACGGCAAAGTCGCGCTTTCCGCCATGCTGCCGGTGCTGTCGCACATGGGTTACCGTATCCACAATCTGCCGACGGCACTTGTGTCCGATACGCTCAACTATCCCAAGTTCTACATCCACGACACCACCGAGTATGTGCGCCAAAGCCTCGCTATCTGGGAGGAGCTCGGCTTTGAGTTCGACGCCATCTCGACCGGCTTTATCGTGACCGAGGAAGAGACGCGCATCATCTCGGACTTTTGCCACCGCCGTGCGCAAAAGGGCACCAAGGTGTTCGTCGATCCCATCATGGGTGACAACGGCAAGCTCTATGCCGGCGTGCCCGAGTCCACGATTGGCCTCATGCGGCACCTGCTGGAGTGCGCAGACTACGCGGTGCCCAACTACACCGAGGCCTGTCTGCTCGCCGATACGCCTATTGCAGAGCAGATCACGCCCGATGAGGCCCGCGCCCTTGTGGACGCCGTGCGCGAGTTGGGTGCCAAGTCGGTGGTCATTACGAGCGCCGTGGTCAATGGCACGAACGCGGTTATCGGTTACGACCATGTAGCGGGGGAGTACTTCACGATTCCCTTTGAGCTCATTCCGGTCTATTTCCCGGGCACGGGCGACACGTTCTCGGCGGTGCTCGTCGGCCGCGTTATGGCAGGTTGGAGTCTGCAGCGCGCGACGTCCGATGCCATGCGTGTGGTGGCTGAGCTTATCGAGCGCAATGCCGACCAAGAGGACAAGCCGGCCGGCCTGCCCATCGAGGCCTGCCTGGATGTGATTGACCATGAGTAATGCTGGCGAGGGCGGCATCAAGCCTGCGGGCGAGAACAAGCCGCTCGGCGCTCCGCGTGGCAAGCGGCCGCGTATCCGCGTGAGCTGCGTGGGCCAGTTGGGTGCGTGCCGCTGCCACCATGGTCACAAGCCGGGCGACGTTTTTGACTTCGACCGAGACCGCGGCAAGATGTGCGCCATGGCCTGCCATGTGGGCTTTCCCTATATCGATATCCTGCGCTATGGCGGAACCGTGCCTGGCAACGAGCCTGGTACGGCAAAGTTCTGCTGCCCCGAGGTCGATACCCTCAACGTCTGGCTTGCCGAGATCGTCGACGAGTAGTTGAGCGTGGATTATCTCCCGCCGAGAAAATGAGCGTGGATTTTCTCCCGTTTAGAGCGCACTTGAACGCTCAAAGTGGGAGAAAAACCACGCTCGATTTGTATATGGGAATTCCGACTTCGCTTATGCCTATGCTTAGGCGTTGTCGTCGTTGTGCTGTGCGCGAGTAAGGTCAAATTTCTACATTTCATCCGATTTATGGCTCTAAAAACTCTGCATTTCATCGATTACAGCTGCTCGAGCATAGCAGTGCAACCGTCGAGTACGCCGCGGTAGGTGGCATCGAAGTTGCCGGTGTACCAGGGATCGGCCACGTCGCCGGGGCGCTCGGTCCAATCGAGCAAGCGCGTAATCTTGCCGTAGGGGTCGTCGCCAAAGATGCGACGCAGGCCGCGCGCGTTCTCAGCATCCATATAGACAATGTGATCCCAGTCGCCATACTCTGCTCGACGCACCTGGCGGGCACGGTGCGCAACGACGGGAATCCCGACTTCGCGCAGCTTGGCGACCGTGCCATGATGCGGCGGGTTGCCGATCTCCTCAGTTGAGGTCGCTGCGGAATCGATGACAAACTCCGCCTCGCGCCCAGCGCGGCGCACGAGCTCGGTAAACACCGACTCAGCCATCGTCGAGCGGCAGATGTTCCCATGGCAGATAAACAGTACACGTTGCATATGCGGTTTCCTTTCGATCGCCATCATCGAGCTCGAGTATCGCATCTGCGCTTACGCCCTCGCTCGCTTGCGCTCCCAGCGAGCCAGCTTAATCGTCACCAGCGTAAGCGCCCAGGCCACAAGCGAGAACGCGGCACCAACCGCGCCAACGTAGGCAATGCCAACGCTGCTCACCACGGCGCCGCCTACTGCGGTGCCAAACGAAATGCCGACGTTAAACGCCATGGGTTCTACCGAGCTCGCGAGTACCATCGATTTGGGATGGCGGCTGCGTGCCACGTCCATAAAGTGCGTGATGCATGAGACCGAGAACAGGTACATGAGCATCGCCAGGCTAAAGACAAAGACCAGCGCGAGCGGCATGGTGCCGCCCACGGCAAACAGCCCGAGTAACGCCGCGGCCTGCAGCACAAACGTCACAAGCAGTGCCTTCATGCCAAAACGCGCGTCGATCCATCCGCCCAGGATGTTCGAGATCAGGCAGAACACGCCGTAGGCCATAAGCGTGGTGCTCGCCTGAACGGTTCCCATACCCAGCACCTGCTCAAGATAAGGCGTCACGTAGCCGTAGAATACGTAGACCGAGCCCACGCCAAACAAGAAGATGAGCATGCCGGTGATGATGCTCGGTTCGCGTAGAAGCCCCGCCTGCTCGCGAAAGGTAGCGGGCTCATCGGTCTGTCCGGCGCGCGGCATAAACACCACGAGCGCGGCGCAGATCAGAACGGCAAAGGCCAGCGTGCCGTACATGGCAACGTGCCAGTCGAGCGTGTCGGCCACAAACTTGCCGATCGAAGTGACAAAGACCATTGCCACGGAAAACGCACCATATACCACCGAGATGGCAAGCGAAGTTTGCTGCGGGGACAGCAGCTCGGGGATGTACGTCACGCCCACGGCGAGCAGTGCGCCCGAGACGGATCCCAGGACAATGCGCGAGATAAACAGTACCTGGAAGTTGGGCGCCAACGCCATGACCAGATTGCCGAGCACAAAGATAATGCTGTAGCACACGAGCAGCTGGTAACGACGGAAGCGCCCCGTGCTGAGCGCAAGCACCGGCGTCGCGATGGCGTAGACCAGTGCAAAAACGCTGATGAGCTGGCCCGCAGTGGCAAGCGATATGCCGAGTTCCGTCGCCAAGTCACTTTCGATGCCGATGACCACGAACTCGGAGCAGCCGAGCGAGAATCCCAGCAGCACGAGCAGCGCCAGGCAGAGCCTGGTGCGCGCGGGGGAGAGCGCGGCGGCGGTTGACTTCCTTTTAGGCGTGGTTGCGGCGGTCAAGGTTGTCACTCCAATGTCGCATGAATAAGCGGGATTCAATCCCTGCAACTCTAACAGAATGTGTCAGGTGCCTGCCTCCTTTGTCGCAGGTTGCGCTTGCCTGTATAGTCGCAATACAGGTGAAGATGGTCTCAGGTACATCGCGGGCGACAGGAGATCCCATGGGTATGCACACGACAAAGGTTGCAGTGGGCGAGGGCAAGTTTACGCTCGAGGCCCAGCTGACGGTGACGCCGCGAGGCATGGCGGTCTACGCCTGCTCGCCGGAGTTCGCGCACCTGGGCGCCACGGCGCAGGCCATTCCTCGCCCCGAGCCCGGCCGTACGGCGACGGTGAGCATCCTGGCCGTTCCGTGCCATCGAGACGAGATCCCGGCGCACGATATTGCGGCGGCGCTGGCCACGCGCTTTGGCGTGCCGGTCGTTGCAAGCACGGGTTTTCATGTGGAGAACGCGACCGCGGACGACTTGCGGCGCATGCTCGATACCACCAAGGAACTCATCGCCGCGCTCGAGGAGGCCGCAGCCCGCATTCTGCGCGCCGGCTGGGATGAGGGCGGCGCAGGCGCCGAGGTCGTGGCGGTCGATGCCGCGACCGGCGAGGCGCTTGGCCCCGTCGACCGCATCGAGGCCCATACCGGCGAGGGTATCCTGCATCAGGCATTTCTGACGCTTCTGGTCGAGGGCCAGGGCGAAGACGCGCGCCTGCTGCTCTGTCGTCGCAGCCCGCTCAAACGCCTGTGGGGCGGGGTGCTGGCCGATAGCTGTGCCGGCCATCCGCTCCCCGGGGAAGACGTCGCGGCCGCCACGGCACGTCGCATCAACGAAGAGCTTGGCATCACGCGCGAGCCCGATCAGCTCAAGCACCTCGGACACGTGGTGTACCGCGAGGACCACGGCGACGGCCGCTGCGAGTGCGAATGGTGCGAGGTCTACCTTGCCCATGTTGAGCCGGGCGAGCTGCATATCAACCAAGAGGAGATCTCGGAAGTGCGCCGCGTGGCCCCGTCCGAGCTTAAAGGCTACCTGCAGGGTCACCCCGAGCAGCTGGCCCCCTGGCTCCGCGAGGCCCTCAGCGACCCATCCATCCGTACGGATCTCGCTATGTGAAACAAAAGACAGTCCCTTTGCCACATCCAAACCGTCACAACATTCGATGAAAATCTCGAAATCGAGGAAAAGCGTCGAATGTTGTGACGGTTTTTGCCCAGAGGATCGCTTCTCATCCAAAAATCCCGCTTGACTGTATTGCCACAACACAGCGCAACGTAAGGGGTGTCCGATAACGGGCGCCCCTTTTTAAGTGGCAACGTGGCCGCGAATCCGGAGCGCCCCCAACAAGAAAGGTGGGGAGATGGAAGCGGAAAAGAAGGCGTTTAAGATCACCAAGCGCGAAATTGGCTTTGTGCTGGGTATCGTTGTCTTTTTGCTGGTGAAGTTTCTTCCTTTGGCGGAGCTGAGCTCGACGGTCGAGCTCACGGTCGGCGCTCAGACCTGTCTGGCACTGACGCTCGCCACGGTGGTGTTCTGGGCATGTGGCGTGGCGCAGCCGGGCTTTGTGGGCCTGCTCTACTGCGCGCTGCTCGTTCTGTTCAAGGTGTGCGTGGACGACACGGGCGCCGCGAGCATCTCGGCGACAGTCGCCTCCACGTTTAGCTCGTGGACCAAAGCCACCATGTGGCTCGTCATTGGTGCCTACCTCATCGCCAGCGCGGTCAAGGAGTCGGGCCTGGGCGAGCGCATCGCCTATGCGTTTATGCTCAAGTTCGTGCGCGATGCCAAGTCGCTCATCATCTCAATCTTCGCGCTCACCTTTGTGCTGTCGCTGCTGATCCCGCATCCGTTCCCCCGCGCCTTCCTCATCCTCGCCGTCGTCTCGGTCATTGCCGAGTCCGCCGGCTACGGTGACGACGACCGCGGCAAGCTCGGCTTCCTCGTGTTTGCCGCTGCTGCCCCGGGCTCCATGTTCTTCCTGACGGGCGACTCCACGCTCAACCCGCTCGTCGCGCAGTACAGCGCCGAGGCCGGCGGCATGAGCCCGTCCTTTGTCGACTGGTTCCTGTACATGAGCGTGCCTATGCTGGTCGCGCTGCTGTGCACCCTGTTCCTGGGTCTCTTCCTCTTTAAGCCCAGCAAGGAGCTCGTCTACGATCGCGAGCAGATCGTGGCCAAGCAGGCCGCGCTCGGCAAGCTCTCCGTCAAGGAGATCCGCACCATCGTGTGGCTTGTCATCGCCATCGCGCTGTGGCTTACCGTCTCGGGCGATTACATCGGCTGGGTGACACTTGCCATCGGTGTCGCGCTCGCCATGCCCATCATCGGCGAGGTTCTCACTCCTGCCAGCTGGAACGCTGTCGACATCAAGTCCCTCATGTTCCTGACGGCCGCCATGGCCGTGGGTTCCGTGGGCGGTGCCACCGGCATGAACGCCTGGATCGCCGATGTCGTGCTTCCCAGCTCCGTGCCCGAGAACATCTTCCTGTTCGCCCTGCTCGTCGCCGCGCTCTCCATGATCATCCACATGTTCATGGGCTCGGTCATGGCCGTGCTCGGTGTGTGCGTGCCGGCGTTCATCAGCTTCGCGGCCGGCTCCAGCGTAAGCCCGCTTGCCGTGGCGCTCATCGTCTTCACGTCCATCAACATCCACTACATCCTACCGTTCCACAACCTGCCGATCCTTATCGGCGAGGGCAAGGACGCCGGCGGCTACACCTCCAAAGAGGCCATGCGCATGGGTATTCCCCTCACCGCGGTCGTCTTTATCGTCGTGCTGGTCGAGGCCGCCTGGTTCCACCTCTTTGGCCTGATGTAAGCAGTCGAGTGCTTGGCTGTAATTAGCCGAGTGCTTGAACTGCGAGTGCCCGAGCGCCCCATCTATGAGCGCTGCGGCCCCATTACGTTACCAAGCCCGGCGGCATCCTCGCCGCCGGGCACTCTCCCGAAAGGAGCATGCTATGTCCACTACCGATGCTTCCCAGATCCACGACCTGCGCTCCGCGCTCGACTTTTTGCGCGAGATGCCGGGCCAGCTGCTCGAGACCGACACTCAGGTCGATCCCGATGCCGAGGTCTCGGGCGTCTACCGTCACGTCGGCGCCGGCGGCACCGTTATGCGCCCGACCAAAGAGGGTCCGGCGATGGTCTTCAACAACGTCAAGGGCTTTGACGATGCCAAAGTCTGCATCGGCATGCTTGCCAGCCGCAAGCGCGTTGCCGCCCTGCTCGACCTGGACGAGGAGCACCTGGGCCTCGAGATCGGCAAGCGCTTCGAGAACCTGATCGCGCCCGAGCAGATCGCCGAGGGTGCGCACGTCGACTGTCAGGAGGTCGTGTACAAGGCGACCGACGAGGGCTTTGACCTGCGCAAGATCGTTCCCGCTCCTACCAACACGCCCGTCGACGGCGGCCCCTACATCACCATGGGCCTCGCCTACGGCACGAGCCCCGACGGCTCCCAGTCCGACGTGACCATCCACCGCTTCTCCTGCGTCGACAAGGATAAGCTTGCCATGTGGATTACCCCCGGCAGCCGTCACCTGGGCGCGTTCTTTGACGAGTACTGCCAGCGCGGCGAAGACATGCCCATCTCCATCTCCATCGGTTTGGACCCCGCCGTGTACATGTGCTGCGGTTTTGAGGCTCCCACCACACCGCTCGGCTTCAACGAGCTGCAAATTGCCGGCGCCCTGCGCGGCCACGCTGTCGAGCTTGCCGACTGCGTCACCGTTCCGCAGAAGTGCATCGCCAATGCCGAGTATGTGCTCGAGGGCTACCTCATGCACGACGAGACCATCAACGAGGACGTCAACGGCCACGGCTACGCCATGCCCGAGTTCCCCGGTTACACCGGTGGCGCCAAGGTCTGCCCGGTGATCAAGATCACCGCCGTCACCACGCGTGTCAACCCCATTATGGAGAGCTGCATCGGCCCTTCGCACGAGCACGTGTCCATGGCCGGTATCCCCACCGAGGCTTCCATCTACAAGATGGTCGAGACCGCTATCCCGGGCCGCCTGCTCAACGTCCACGCTGCACCCTGCGGCGGCGGCAAGTTCGTTGCCATCATGCAGTTTAAGAAGTCGAGCAAAAATGACGAGGGCCGTCAGCGCAACGCCGCCATGCTCGCCTTCTCGGCATTCTCCGAGCTCAAGCATGTGATCTTGGTTGACGAGGATGTCGACATCTTTGATATGAGCGACGTGATGTGGGCCATGACCACGCGCTTCCAGGCCGACGTCGACCTCATCACCATCCCCGGCTGCCACTGCCACGTGCTCGACCCGTCCAACGACCCTGCGTTCGACCCCACGATTCGCGAGCACGGCATCGCCTGCAAGGCCATCTTCGACTGCACGGTTCCGTTCGACCTCAAGAAGAATTTCATTCGCTCGCAGTTCATGGAGATCGACAAGGACAAGTGGGCCAAGGAGATTGCTTTCTAGTAAGTAGCCCTACCAAGTAGTCAAGGAGTTGTCATGCCTGAGTCTTCTGTCCGTCCCCGTCGCATCGTCGTTGGCGTTTCGGGCGCCAGCGGTGCCGCGCTGGGCCTTGAGTGCCTCAAATGCCTGCGTCAGGCCGGTGCCGAGTCGGCGCTTGTCGTCACGCGCGGGGGAGAGATTACCATCGAGCAGGAGCTCGGCATGACGCTCGACGAGTTTGCGTGCCATGCCGATGTGGTCTACGACAACAAGAACATCGGCGCCGCCATCGCAAGCGGCACCTATCCGGTCGACGGCATGATCGTGGCGCCCTGCTCCATGAAGACGCTCGCCGGCATCGCGAGCGGCTACAGCGAAAACCTGTTGCTGCGCGCGGCCGATGTTCAGATGAAAGAGCAGCGCCGCCTGGTGCTCATGGTGCGCGAGACGCCCTTCAGCGCCATTCACATCGACAACATGGCGCGCCTGGCGCGCGTGCCGGGCGTCATGCTCATGCCGCCCATGCTCACGTTTTACAACGGCCCCGCCACGCTCGATGACGCGGTGCACCACATCGCCGCCAAGGCGCTCGAGGCCGTCGGCGTGTCATGCGCAAACTATAAGCGCTGGTCATAGGCGTCTTTAGGGTAGGATACGAGTAGTGTTTGAGCCCGCTGCCCCTGTGGGCGGCGGGCTTTGTGCGCAAAAAGGATGTGTCGGGAGGACCTATGCAGACGGGCATGTATGCGATTAGCGAGATGGCGAGTTTGTTTAACGTTTCGCGCCAAACGCTCATCTACTACGACAAGATCGGCCTGTTTAAGCCCGCCGTGGTTAACGAAAAAGGCTACCGTTTCTATTCGCCCACGCAGATCCCGCTCATGCGTCTGATCTGCATGCTGCGCGACCTAGGGCTCGAACTCGATGAGATCGACCGCCTAGCCTCGACGTTCGACATTAGCGAGATGACCGACCACCTGCGCTCGCGGGTGCAGGCGCTCGACGAGCAGATTGCCGGGCTCAAAGCCGAGCGTGCGAGCGTGCAGGAGCGTCTGAGCTTTTACGACGAGGCAGTTTACTGGCGCGAGCGCGAGGGCAAGCCGGAGCTCAAGCAGTTCGAGCGCCGCTTCGTGGTCTTTGAGGAGTTTCCAGGCGATATCGAGCGCGGCCGCTCGATGCTTCACCCCACGCTCATGCGGGCCATCCTGCGCATGCGTGCGCTCACGGGCACGCGCCCTATGCGCGGCTGGGGTGCCATGCTGCGTCGTGAGGCGCTGCATTCCGACGACCCTATCGCCGGCGCGGGCTCCTTTGCCGTGCTGCCGCGCGGTGTCGAGGAACTGCTGCCGAGCGATCCCGCCGAGCTGGCAGAGATCGGCATCGAAGTGCTGCCCGAGGGCACATACCTGTGCATGAGCCGCTGGGGCATGCCGTACGAGCCCGAGGGTATCCGCGCCATCGTCGCCTGCATGGACAAACATGCGCTCCAGCCCATCGGCAACGCTTTCGATTTTTGCTACTTGGACACCACGAGCTACGACGAGTCCCACCAAGAGGACTTCTGCTGCATCCAAATCCCCGTCGCCCTCTAGATGTGACAAGGGGACTGCCGCCCAAACCATCACAACATTCGATGAAAATCTCGAAAACGAGGAAAAGCGTCGAATGTTGTGACGGTTTTCCTGTCTGTGCCGGCGAGCTCCAGCGCCGTCTGGGGGTATAAGGCTAGCAAGTGTTTTATTTGCGAGGCCTAAGGGGCGCCCCGTATGGATATCGATAACTTTGAATGGTGGTATAGCGAGGGCGAGGCTCCGGACGAGGAGTTGGACGAGCCCGCGCCGCGTGACGTGTCGAGCGACGAGGACGAGACCGGCAGCGATGCTGCTGTCGAGCCTGACGCCGCCTCCGATGCCGCCGAGCCTCTGACCTTTGAGCAGGCTTGGGCCCAGGCTGAGGCCGACGAGGCAAAGGCCGATGCCACGGCCACACTGGGTGAGCCAGCCGACATGTCCATCTCGCCGGCAAAGACCCCGCAGCCGCGTCACACTATCGATCCCGACAGCACGGCATCCTTCAGCATTCTCGACGTGCCCTCGCAGGGTGCCCAGGCGCCTGCGCCCACGCATCGCCCCGATCTGGCTCGCGAGGAAGATGCGGGACGTCGCTCTCCGCTTGGCCCCATCCTTATCGCCTTTATGGCCGGCGTTATCGCATGCTCGGTAATTGGAAACGTCTGGAGCCATGTTGAACAACAGCGCAAAGACGCCGCCAAGGTCGAGATGTCTGTCGAGCAATCGCTCAGCCGCACGCGCTCGGTGCATGTATCGGTCGAGGTCAAGGACGGCGCGACGTGGGACACCGCGCGCGGCGACAGCCAGATGCTCGTCCATATCGTGGGTCGCACGCTCAAGGGGCAAGCGATCGACGAGTACCAATACGTCAATTCCGAAGGTGACGGCATCGAGCTCAAGCCCGGCGACTACGAGCTCACGGTCGATGAGCCGCCCGTCGCCACCGACGGCACGCGTTACCGTGCCTCAAAGCGCATGGTTCCGGTGAGTTTTAATTCACAGGCGCCCGATACGGTCGATAGCACGCCGCAGGGCGGGTTTGACCTTTACGCTATTGCTCAATAACTGCACCTGTCGCTCAACCCCGCCGCCAAGAGTGGGACAATAGCCCTCGACACCGCTGTTTACTATTGGAGGAAGTAGCATGTCCACCGTCACTACCATCAAGCGCGGCGGCCTCACCGCGGCCATCGATTCCATGGGCGCCCAGCTCACGAGCCTTGCCCTCAACGGCAACGAGTATCTGTGGCAGGGCGACCCGGCCTTTTGGGGCAAGCATGCGCCTATCCTGTTCCCCATCGTGGGATCGCTGCGCAACAACATGGCGACATCTGCGGCCGGTACCTGCGAGATGCCGCGCCACGGACTCGCTCGCATCGTCGAGCACAAGTTGGTCGAGGTTTCGGAGGACGGCTCCTCGGTAACGTACGAGATCACTGACACGCCCGAGTCGCTCAAGGCGTTCCCGTTCCACTTTAAGCTCAACATGACCTATGCCCTGACCGGCGACGCCACGCTCACGCAGACCTTTGCCGTCACCAACACCGGCGACGTGGCCCTGCCGTTCTCGGTGGGCGGTCATCCTGCATTCAACTTGCCCGCCCCCGGTGCCGAAGACGAGGCGTTCGAGGATTACGAGCTGGCGTTTACCGAGGCCTGGACGAACGAGGCCCCCATCATCACGCCCGACGGTCTTATGACGTTCGAGGGCAGCTACAAGGCTCCCGATAACTCGGACGTGCTGCCCATCACGCACCGCAGCTTCGATAACGACGCCATCATGTTCACCGATGCCCCGGGTTCCACGCTCACGTTGCGCGGCCGCAAGTCGGGCCACGGCGTCAAGATCGACTTTGAGGGCTTTAAGTACATCGGCGTGTGGTCTGCCGCCAACGACGCCCCGTTTGTGGCGCTCGAGCCCTGGACCGGCCACACCACCATGGACACCGAGGACGACGTCTTTGAGCACAAGGTCAACACCATTACCTTGGCACCGGGTGAGACGGACGTTCGCAGCTTTAGCGTTACCCTGCTCTAGAGGTTCCGCCGTTCTAACGAACGACGGACCGGTCGACGCTGCGCGCCACCCAGAGCGACAATTTGGCATGAAAAAGGCAAGGCATGACCAGAAGGTCTATGCCTTGCCTTTTTCATGCCAAGTGGTACATGGGGACAGGTTACTTTGTGCCAATCGTCCTCGTGTGTCTATTAATTTTTCGCGCACATGCCGCGCTGCTGGTTGTTGACGTATATCCTGTCTTATTGTCAGCAAAACGAAATTGGGAAGGCACCAGATGCAATCTCGACAACAGCGCGACGCGCATCCACAGCCGGTGTGCAGTCGTCGCATCTTCTTGGGTAGCGCTCTCGCTGCGAGCGCTTCTGTCGTCGCCGGCGCACTTGCCGGCTGCCAGCGTCCCTCCACGCTGGAAGTAGTTCAGCCCACGACGGGCGGCGGTCGCGATGACCTGTCCGATTCCGTTATCGGCAAGGATAAGATCCGCATCGGCATGGAGGCGGCCTACGCCCCGTACAACTGGCAGGTTTCCGAGGCCAGCGAGTTCACGATCCCCATCGATAACGTGCAGGGCGCCTATGCCGATGGCTACGACGTGCAGATCGCCAAGATCGTCTGCAAGGCTCTCGGCGGCGAGCCCGTTGCCGTCAAGCAGAGCTTCTCGGGCCTTATCGACTCGCTCAACAACGGCCAGATTGACCTCATCATCGCCGGCATGAGCGCCACGCCCGAGCGCGAGGAGTCCGTCGGCTTTTCCGACCCGTACTTCATTGGCTACTTTGGCCTGTTCGTAAAAGAGGGCTCGCCCTACCAAAACGCCACCAAGCTCAGCGACTTCAGCGGTGCCACGGTGCTCGGCCAAAAGGACACCATGCTCGATACCGTCATCGACGAGATTCCGGGCGTTGTGCACAAGAACCCGGTCGATTCGGTCCCCACGGTGTTCTCGAATCTGCTGCAGGGCACGTGCGACGCCGTGACCTACAACACTGAGAACGAAAAGGGCTATATGGCCCAAAATCCCGGTATCGTCCCCATCCACTTTGCCGAGGGCGAGGGCTTTAAGCAGGAGGTCACGGCGAATGTCGGTTGCCGCAAGGGATCGGACAAACTGCTTAAGCTCATCGACAAGACACTCAAGGGCATTAGCCAAGAGGAGCGCGACCAAATGTGGGACGCGTGCCTCGACCGTCAGCCGGCATAGGGAGGCAGCATGAAAGGCATCAATCGTCTGGCCTCCTTTATCAAGGCCGACCACCGTTATGTGTACCTGGGCACGAGCGTTATCGCGGCGCTCGGCTTGGCATTTAGCCAGCGCAACCCCACGCCGCTGAGCTTTTTGGCGCCCACCGGCATCTTCCAAGATTGCCTTTGGGCGATTCTTTGGGCCTGGATCGTCGTGTCGGCGGCAGCGCTCGTCACCAAGGTTATGCACTGGAGCGACTATCGCGAAAAGTCACCGTTTGCATCCGAGCGTTTCCGTCGCGGCGCGCGCCTGGGCAGCTATGTCGTGGTCGTCATCGCGGCGATCTTCTTTGTCGACCGCTGCGTCATGTCGTTTATCGACCTGGTGCAGGTGAGTATTGTCTCGGACTCCAACCCCAGCGACTTTTTGTCGAGCCTGGTCTACATGACCTACAAGAGCGGGGACTTCTTTATCCGCGGCATCGAGATCACCATCGCACTTGCGACCTTCGGTACCGTCATCGCTTTTTTCCTTGCGCTGCTCTTTGTGTTTTTGCGCATTCAGACCTTCGATCGCGTGGACAACGACCTGGTGCGCTTCTTTAAGAGTGTCGGCCGCGGCTTTGCGACCATCTACTCCACCATCGTGCGTGGCACGCCCATGATGGTCCAGGGCCTACTCATCTATTACGCGGGCTTCACCGTTTTGCGCGGCATGGGCTTCGAGACCGCCCAGGCCAACCAGATCTGGAGTACCTTCACTGCCGGCCTCGTCACCATCTCGCTCAACTCTACCGCCTACATGATGGAGGTCCTGCGCGGCGGCATCGAGTCCATCGACCCCGGTCAGGCCGAGGCAGCGCGCTCGCTGGGTCTGTCACAGTGGCAAGCCATGCGCAAGGTCGTGTTCCCCCAGGGCATTAAAAATGCGATTCCGGCGCTCACCAACGAGCTCATCATCAACATCAAGGATTCGTCGGTGCTTTCGGTCATCGGCGTGTTTGACCTCATGTACGCTACTACCACGGTCGCCGGCGTGTACTACCGCCAGATGGAGGTCTACTGCGTGGCGCTCGTGGTCTACCTGATCCTGACGCTCGTGGCGAGCCGCCTGCTCGAGGCCTTTGGCAAAAAGCTTGGCGCCGAGGCCCCGGCAACGCTGCCCAGCTCCAACTAGGCTCAAGACGAGGAGAATCATCATGGCAGATACCGCCACTACCGGCACCGCGGCCGCCGCACAGACCAATGAGCCGCTTATCCGCGTCGAGGGCCTGCGCAAGAGCTTTGGCTCGCTCGAGGTGCTTAAGGGCATCGACCTCGCTGTCAATCCCGGCGAGGTCGTCACCATTATCGGCGCCTCGGGCTCGGGCAAGTCGACCTTCCTGCGCTGCCTCAACCTGCTCGAGACCCCGGACGCGGGCCACATCTGGTTCCACGGCCAGGACCTTACGGCCGAGCGCTGCAATATCAATAAGCTGCGCGAGGACATCGGCATGGTGTTCCAGGGCTTCAACCTGTTCAACAATATGGACGTGCTCGACAACTGCACGCTCGCGCCCGTCACGCTCAAAAAGATGAGCAAGGCCGAGGCCGAGAAGGTCGCGATGGAGCATCTGGCGAGCGTGGGACTCGAAAAGTTCGCGCACGCCGCCGTGGGTCGCCTGTCCGGTGGTCAAAAGCAGCGTGTGGCCATCGCTCGCGCCCTGTGCATGAGTCCGCAGATCATGCTGTTCGACGAGCCGACTTCGGCACTCGACCCCGAGATCGTGGGCGAGGTGCTCGAGGTCATGCGCAAGCTCGCGGCCGACGGCATGACCATGGTTGTCGTCACGCACGAGATGGCCTTTGCCCGCACGGTGTCCGACCGCGTGGTCTTTATGGACAAGGGCGTGGTGCTCGAGGACGCCGCGCCGGCCGAGCTCTTTGGCAACCCCAAACATCAGCGCACTCGCGAGTTCCTCTCTCGCTATCTCGAGGACAAATAACCGGCGCAAACGCCTGCGTTGCAGGGCCGCTCCCGTGGGGCGGCCTTTGTCGTCACAATCGAAAGGATGTCATGGCCGAGGTTTGGCGCTTCTTTGCGCATGAGGACGATTTTGCCGATATGGACGAGGCCGGCGCGTGCGAGCGCTTGGGCCGCGTGCTGTCGTTTCCGACCATCTCGAGCATGGATGCCGAGGCGGTGGACTGGCAGCCCTTCGACGACCTGCGCGCCTATATGCAGCAGGCCTGGCCGCGCGTGTTTGCGGCGGGCGAGGTCGAGCTTATCGACCACTCGCTGTTGGTGACGCTTGGCGGTTCCGACTCCGCCCTCAAACCCGTCATGCTCATGGGCCACATGGACGTGGTCCCCGTGGTGCCGGGTACCGAGGCCGACTGGACGCACGCCCCCTTTAGCGGACAGGTGGACGACACCTACATTTGGGGTCGCGGCGCTATCGACATGAAGGATCAGGTCGCAGGCATTCTCGAGGCGGTTGAGTATGCGTTGGCGCACGGCTGGGAGCACAAGCGTTCGCTGTTGCTCGCCTTTGGCCAGGACGAGGAAACCACGCAGTACGGCGCTGGAGCTATCGGCCGCGTGCTCGAGGAGCGCGGTGTTGAACTTGAATATCTGATCGACGAGGGTGACTACCGTATTGTTTCGGCTGCCGAGTACAACGCGGGCGAGGGTTGGCTCATGCACGCCGACCTGGCTGAGAAGGGTTATGCCGACATTGTGCTCAAGACAAAGAGCGCGGGTGGGCATTCTTCCAACCCCTACGGCGGCACGTCGCTCGAGGTGTTGAGCCGTGCCATCACCGCAATCTGCGATATCGAGTGGCCGACGCGCGTCACGGACCTGCTTGCCGCACAGCTCGTCGAGCTGGAGCTCTACACGGCCGACGAGATTGCTTCCAACAAGGACGCCATCGTGCGCGAGTGCCTCGCCAGCAAGAAGCTCTATCCGCTCGTGACCACCACCTGTGCACCGACCCAGATCGAGGGTGGCAGCACCGGCGCCAACGTAATGCCGCAGGATATGTGGGCCAATATCAACTTCCGCATGCTCGAAGGCACGAGCGTTGCCGACGTTGTGGCGCGCTGCCGTGAGGCGGTTGCCGGGGCGGACCTTGCCGGTCGTGTCGAAGTGGAGCTGGGCCCCGGCAGCTCCGAACCCTCGCCGTCCCCGCGCATCGGTGGTCCCGGTCTCGAAGCGGTTCGCTCCATCGCCGCCCGCTATTTCCGTGATCCAAAGGGGACGGAGGAAAACGGATCATTCGAGCCAGTGGCAATTGTGCCCTCGACCGTGATCGGTGCGACCGACGCTGCCAACTACCAGCGCATTTGCCCTGAGTGCATTCGCTTCTCGGCCTTTGTGGTCGACGATGACGAGTGCGATCGCGGCGTCCACGGCACCAACGAGCGCATTACCCGCCGCGCCTACCTCCAGGGTGTCCGCTTCCTCATCGCCCTGCTCCATACGCTCTAGAATCTGACAAAGGGATTGTGCCTTTGTCAGATTCCGTGCGGGTTATATGCAGGTTTGCCTGCGCACGCTATCATGTATGGGTTAGACCGCAACTATGTACCCCATACGCGAAGGGATGCGCATGTATCTGAAGATCGACATGTTCTAGCCGGGCTTACCCCCGCAGCGGTGCCCCGCGCCTCATCAACTCTGCCGATTTTCACCTTCACGCATATAAAGGAGTCCCGCCATGCGCGACAAGCTCGAAAAGATCATCAAGGCCTACGAGGAGCTCGAGAAGAAGCTTTCCGACCCGGCCGTTGCCTCCGATATCAAGGAGTTCACGCGTCTCAACAAGGAGTACGCGCACCAGTCCGACCTCATCGCCGCCTCGCGCGAGTACATCGGCGCGCTCGATGACATCGAGGCTGCCAAGGAAATGCTGCACGATACCACCGATGCCGATGAGAAGGAGATGCTCCAGATGGACATCTCCGAAAACGAGGCCAAGCTTCCCCAACTCGAGGAAGTCATCAAGTACATGCTCATCCCGAGCGACCCCAACGACGACAAGAACACCATCGTCGAGATTCGCTCCGCCGCCGGTGGCGACGAGGCGGCCATCTTCGCCGGCGACCTCTACAAGATGTATCAGCGCTTTTGCGAGTCGCGCGGCTGGAAGACCACCGTGCTCGATTCCAGCCCCAGCGAGGCCGGCGGCTTTAAGTCCATTGAGTTCAAGGTCGAGGGCGACCGCGTTTACTCCGTCATGAAGTTCGAGTCCGGCGTGCACCGCGTCCAGCGCGTCCCCAAGACCGAGTCCCAGGGTCGCATTCAGACCTCCACGGCTACCGTAGCCGTGCTTCCCGAGGCCGAGGAAATCGACGTCCAGATCAACCAGTCCGACCTGCGCATCGACACCTACTGCGCCTCCGGCCCTGGCGGTCAGTGCGTTAACACTACCTACTCCGCCGTGCGCATCACCCACTTGCCCACCAACACCGTGGTGCAGTCGCAGGAACAGCGCTCCCAGATTCAGAACCGCGAAGTCTGCATGCAGATGCTGCGTGCCCGTCTGTACGAGATGGAGCTCGAGAAGCAGCAGGCTGAGCTCGGTGCCGAGCGCCAGAGCCAGATCGGCCACGGCAACCGTTCCGAGAAGATCCGTACCTACAACCAGCCCCAGGACCGCGTGACCGATCACCGCATCGGTTTCAACTCCACCTACAACGGCGTCCTTCTGGGCGATCAGCTCGGCACCGTCATCGAGGCACTCGCCGCCGCCGAGCGAGCCGAGAAGCTGGCACAGGCCGTTTAGGTTACGGCGTTTTACCAAACGCCGTAACGGCTCGACGCTGCAAACGCCCCTAAGCGGCAATCTGACGTTCAATCGTCGGTCGCGTACCCAAAGTACGCTTCCCTCCTCTTTCACGTCACCTTGCTCGCTTAGGGGCGTTTTCGCTGACTTATGCTTAACCTGCGGCGCCTTAGAGGTGGTCATTGGGGACAGACATAAATGAGTACCTACCTGCGGCGTTGCCATCGCTGCCGAATAGTCATTGGGGACGTTCTTAAATGACTAGGTTGGGTAAATTGCTTTTCAAATTTATTCAATTTGTTTTGTTAGAAATTAAGCTATTTACCCGCTTAAAGCAATTAACGGTATGCATCTGCAATTGAAAATATTGCTCGAAAAAACGTCCAAGAAGTCGCGGGGTCCTTTTTGGTGCGTCGCGCGTCAAGCGATGTGGCAAGTTCTTGGTTAGATATTGGTCAGTTTTGGGGCAACCTTGCCAAAAGCTTGACGGATACAAATCTAGACGTCGGCGAATGAACACTTTGAGCGAGCCCGGTGCAAAATTCTGGGCTGATTCTCGATAATCGTCTTCAATCGTCCCTTGCCAAGCGCTAGCCTCGCGTACAATCTGCTCCGACATTCGCGCGCCGTCCGGCGCTTAAGAGGGGAGGGCCCCATGGCAAACGAGATCTGGACCATCAAGCGTTGTCTCGAGTGGACCAAGGAGTACCTGGCCGAGCGCGGCGAGGAGCACCCCCGTCTTTCTGCCGAGTGGCTGCTGTGCGCCGCCACGGGCCTGGCGCGCATTGACCTATATATGCGTATGGACGAGACGCTTAACGCGGCCCAGCTCGAGACCATGCATGCGGCCGTTGTCCGCCGCGCTAAGGGCGAGCCGCTGCAATACATCACGGGCAGCACGCAGTTTCGCATGATTGACGTCGCGTGCGCCCCCGGCGTGCTCATTCCGCGTCCCGAGACCGAGATGCTCGTCGAGGAAGTCCTCAATTATCTGGATGCCGAGGTGCTGAGCCCCGAGGCTGCCGCCCGTCAGCGCGTTGAGCTGCCCTGGAACGATGAGGTTGAGGAGGCACGCAAGGCCGAGGCTGCGCTGGCAGACGAACGCGCGACCGCCGAGCGCCGTGCCGCCAACCTGACGGCCGCCGATGAGGCTGCGCTGGGTAGCGACGTGCTCGGTAGCCGCGCCTATGCCGAGGAGCTTGCCGATCGCGAGGCCGAGGAAGCCGCCGCGCAGGCGGCAGAAGCCGAAGCGGCAGAAGCAGAGGCCATGGAAACCCCCGAGCCCGAGCTCGACGAATACGGCATCGCCATTGAGGACAACGACCAACAGGCGACTCCCGCGCAAGATGCCGCCGAGGCCAACGCATCTGCTCCAGCCGAGCCCTGCATCGCCCGCGTTCTCGAGGTCGGCTGCGGCACGGGCTGCATCTCGCTCTCGCTTGCCTGGGAGCGTCGCGGCCACGTCACCTGCACTGCTACCGATATCGAGCCGCGCGCCATCGACCTGGCCACCAAAAACCGCGACGCGCTCGGGCTCACGTCCGATGAGGTCGCCTTCAGCCTCACCAACCTGGTGAGCTCCATTCCCCACGACGAGTGGGGCACCTTTGACGTGCTCGTCTCCAACCCGCCTTACATTCCGACCGATGTCATGCGCTCGCTGCCGCACGAGGTCAAGGACTTTGAGCCCGATCTGGCGCTCGAGGGCGGTGCCGACGGCCTCGATATCTTCCGCCGCCTGCTCAACGCGGCGCCCTACATGTTGCGCGCCGGCGGCCTCTTTGCCTGCGAGCTCTACGAGGGCGCGCTCGACGCTGCGGCCGAGCTCTGCCGTCAAGCGGGTCTGTCGGACGTGCGCATCGTCCACGACCTCACCGATCGCCCCCGCATCGTCCGAGCCATCGTCACCGAGCCCAAGCAGCGTATTTAAGCTGAACTAATAGACATTTGCTCAAGTTTGCTCTTGCAATATACCGTAAAACTTCTACTATAGAAGGAGGAAGGTATGTCGAATCAGCTGCATCGGTACCGTATTGTGCTTGATTACATTGAACCTTGGCTTGATGAGCAGGATGAAGCTACGCTGAAGCAGATTTATGCAGACCTTTTGGTGCTCGAGAAGGAAGGTCCCAGCCTTGGTCGTCCACTGGTTGATCGCGTTAAGGGCTCGAAGCTTCATCATTTAAAGGAGCTGAGAGTGACTTCGTGTGGTGGGCAGGTGATTCGCATCCTCTTCGCCTTTGACCCCAAGCGCCAGGCGGTATTGCTATTGGCGGGTGATAAGTCGCGAGCGGGATCGTCAAGGGCAAAATGGAACGGCTGGTATGCGATCAACATTCCAAAGGCCGAGCAACTATACCGTCGCCACGTAAGGAGGCTCGATCGAGATGGAACTGCATGAGTATATGGAATCTCGCGGGATAACGCGCGAATCCATTACCGCCGAGCAGGAGAGGACTCGCGATCGTATCGAAGCCTATAAGCTTGCTGAGATTCGCAGGCTAAAAGATCTAACACAGGCGTCGGTCGCCCAGTCGATGGGCGTTTCTCAAAAACGTGTATCCGAGCTCGAGCGCGGGGAGTTGGGGTCGATGAGGCTCGACACGCTGAGCAGGTACGCAGAGAGCCTCGGCGGAAAACTGGTTGCAAGCATCGAGTTTCCCGATCGTACCGTTACGCTTGCGCGCTAATAATCTTCAATTAACCCCCTCACTTTCACCGACTACTAGAGCCGCTCACCAAACCAACATGCGCTCTGGGCAAATAGATTGAACGTTTCGTGCGAGAATGCCCCACAGTAAACAAACTTGCACCAGAGCGTAAGGGGCTGGCATACACATGCAGACGGTCTATCGGGTATACGAGGGAACGCGCGAGCCGCATCGGCTTGCCGTTGAGCGTACGGCCGAGGTGCTCGGCTGTGGCGGTCTGGCCCTGATCCCGACCGAGACCGTCTATGGTGTCGCTGTGGCAGTTAACGCCTTTTCGGACGCCGTGCCTCAAGATACAAGTGAATTCCCATCGTGGCCGCGCGATCCGCAGGCCACCGTCAACGGCGCCGCGGTCCCCGCGCTCGGTACCGGCTATCGCCGTATCTTCACTCTCAAGCAACGTGAGCTCACGCAAACCGTCGCTTGGCTGGTCGATGGCGTCGAAGCACTCGACCGCTATGGCGTGGATATCCCGGAAGATGCCCGCATACTCGCGCGACGATGCTGGCCGGGCGCCCTGACTATCGTGGTCAAGGCGGCCCCCTGCGTGCCGACCTTTATGCGCGCCGCCGACGACACGGTGGCACTTCGCGCTTCGGCCTCGCCCGTGGTGCAGGCGCTCATCCGCGCCTGCGGCAGCCCTCTTGCCTGCACCAGCGCCAACACGCACGGCGCGCCCGCGCCGGCAAGTTTTGCCACGGTGGAGGAGCGCATCCTGGAGGGGGTCGATGTGGCCGTCGACGCCGGTGAGACCCCGTGTCGCGACGCCTCAACCATCGCGTCGTTTCAGCACGGCGAGCTCCAGATCCTGCGCCAAGGCGCGCTTCCAGCATCAGAGATCGAACGGGTCCTGTCCGACCCGATGCAATAGAAAGGTGTAAGCGATGTCGTTGAATCTGGGCAGCCTGGGCATGGAAGATGCCTCGTTTAACTTTGGCGGTTCCTACATCATGGCACTCGACTGCGGCACTACCTCGGTACTTGCGACCATCGTCGACGAGTACGGCTGCATCGTCGCCCAGGCGCGTCGTAGCGTCAAAACCAGCTTCCCGCGTCCCGGCTGGGTGGAACAGGATCCCACGGAGGTGCTTGCCAGCCAGATCGGCGTGATGATGGAGGTCCAGTTTAAGAGCGGCATCCATTCTGACCGCATTGCCGCCATCGGTATCTCCAACCAGCGCGAGACCACGGTGGTGTGGGACCGCATAAGCGGCCAACCCATCTATAACGCCATCGTGTGGCAATGCCGTCGCACCGCACCTCTGATCGACGAGCTGGTCGAGCAGGGCGCAGAAGAACTGGTGCGCTCCCGCACGGGACTCACGCTCGATCCGTATTTCTCGGCCTCCAAGGTGCAGTGGATCCTCGACAACGTCGATGGTGCGCGTGAGAGCGCGGCGGCGGGCGACCTCATGTTCGGCACCATCGACACCTGGCTCATCTACAACCTCACCGGCGGTCAGGTCTTTGCCACCGACTACACCAATGCCAGCCGCACCGCGCTCTTTAATATCCATACGCTCGATTGGGACGACGATCTGCTGGCACTTTTCGACGTCCCGCGTTCCATGATGCCCGAGGTTCGTTGGAGCTCGGGCGACTACGGCCGCGTCGCGAGCGACATCATGACCAACATGCCACCCATCATGGGCGTGGCGGGCGACCAACAGGCGTCGCTGTTCGGCCACTGCTGCTTCCATCCCGGCCAGACCAAAAACACCTATGGCACGGGTTGCTTTATGCTCATGAACACCGGCGACGAGATCGTCGAATCCAAGAACGGTCTGGTCTCCACAATCGGTATCGCCGCGGACGGCAAGATCAGCTATGCGCTCGAGGGTTCTATCTTTGCTGCCGGCTCAACCATGAACTGGCTGCGTAACAACATGGGCATCATCTCGAGCGTGAGCGAGTCCGCGCAACTCGCCACTTCGATTAACGACAACGAGGGCTGCTACTTCGTCCCCGCTTTCGCAGGCCTGGGCGCTCCCTGGTGGGACCCGCATGCTCGCGGTATCGTGTGCGGCCTGACCGGCGCCTCGAGTCGTGCGACCATTGTGCGTGCGGCCTGCGAGTCCATGGCCTACCAGAGTTATGACGTGCTACGCGCCATGGAGCAGGACGTGGGACTTTCGATTGAGCGCCTGTCCGTCGATGGCGGCGCCTCGCGCAACGAGTTCATCATGCAATTCCAGGCCGATCTGCTGGATATCCCCGTGCTGCAGTGCGAGACGGTGGAGACCACGGCGATCGGCGCCGCGTACTTGGCGGGCCTTGCCGTCGGCTATTGGGAGGATTTGGAGGAGCTGGAGCAAAACGCTCAGATCGTCAAAGTCTTCCATCCTCACATGTCCGCCGAGCGCCGTGAGAGCAACCTCGCTGGTTGGCGTGATGCCGTCAAGCGTTCGCTCAACACCGCTCAGTAGGGTTGCGACGAGCTGCTCGATGCAACAAACCGTTAAACTTATGCACGGCGCGAGGCAACAACGTCGCCATGCGCCTTGTCAGCAAGGCCATCTTCCGGCCGCAACGAAAGGGGCAATCAACCCATGACCGTCACCTACGATACGTCCCGTGTGACCCTTGTCGATCATCCGCTCGTCCAGCACAAGCTGTCGATCTTGCGCGACAAGAGCACCGGTACCAACCAGTTCCGCCAGCTCGTGCGCGAGCTCGCACTTTTTGACGGCTACGAGGCCATGCGCGACCTGCCCATGGAAGACGTCGAGGTCGAGACCCCCATCACCACCGCAACGTTTAAGCAGCTTGCCGGCAAAAAGCTCGCCATCGTTCCCATCCTGCGTGCGGGCCTTGGCATGGTCGATGGCATCCTCGACTTGGTACCCTCCGCTCGCGTGGGCCACATCGGTATGGAGCGCGACGAGGTTACCCACGAGCCGCATGAGTATTACTGCAAGATGCCCAAGGATATCGACCAGCGCATCTGCCTGGTTGTCGACCCCATGCTCGCCACGGGCGGTTCGGCCGAGATGGCCATCAGCTACCTGCGTGAGCGCGGTGTCAAGGATATCCGCATGCTGTGTATCGTCGCCGCGCCCGAGGGCCTCAAGTCACTGACCGAAAAGGACCCCGACGTACATATTTATACGTGCGCCATCGACGACCATCTCAACGAGGCTGCCTACATCGTTCCCGGCCTCGGCGACGCCGGAGACCGCATTTACGGTACGCTCTAGTCGTTGGGCCTTGTCGGCTACGGTCACAAATACGAAGAAATGGTGCGCGCGGGCGAGCAAAAGTCGTCCACGCGCACTTCTGTTAACGGACGTTTTGCGCTGAGGGGTTCGAAAAAACGTATTACCGTACCTGCGGCATAAAGAAGGCCTTAAGAAAACGTACAGGTGCGTATTAACCGTTTGTTTTACGGTTGTACTTTAGCGATTGGCTCGTACAATAGTCACCAATGTTTGGCTGGGACTGTGCTGTGAGGCGTTAAAAAGGAAAGTGAGGACGCCAGTGTTTCAGATAGCCGATCTGCTCGCTATCGTTGCAGGTGCCATCGCGGGCGCAATTGCCTTCCTTCCCTTTGTTTTTACGCTCAAGCCGGTTCTTGACGATAAACAGAATGCGGACATGCTCAAGGGCATGGTGAGCCTGGCGGTCTCGGCAGTCGCCCTGCTCGTCTTTACCTTGGTTGTGTTTGCGTTGTTCGGAGAGGCATTTCGCATGTTCCTCCTGGGCGAGGCGATCGGCTTCGTGGCCTTTATGGCCGCCTGCACGGTTCGCGTCGCCAAGGCGCTGCGAGATCCTCATGAGGTCGAAAGGTAAGTCGTGGAAATTTTTGAAAAGCTGCCTGATGAGATTAATCATCTGGTCAGCGAGTTCAGCTCCACTCCTGTCGTGGGCGATCTGAGCTGCGGCATCACGCAGTACTCGTTTTGGCTGATCGTCTCCACGATCGTGCTCCTGATCGTCCTGGCCGTGTTCAAGAAGAAGCAGACCCTAGTTCCCAAGGGCTTCTTCGTCAACGGTTTCGAGTACATCATCGAGTACGTCGAGAACGATATCGGCAAGGGCGTCGTGGGTGAGAACTGGAAGAAGCACTTCCCGTTCCTGTGCTCGCTTTTCCTGTTCATCCTGATCAATAACATGATCGGCCTGATCCCGGGAATGAAGCCCGGCACCGGCGCAATCGGCTCCACCGCCGCGCTCGCCATCTTCGCCTTCGTGTACTTCATCTACTACGGATGCAAGGCTCACGGCGTGATCGGCTACATCAAGAGCCTCGCCCCGCAGGGCGTGAGCTTCCCGATGAACGTGCTTGTGTGGGTCGTCGAGCTTTTCTCGACCTTCCTGCGCCTTATCACGCTCGCCGTCCGTCTGTTCTGCAACATGTTCGCAGGACACGTGGTCATGGGCTCGTTCGCCATCATGGCGAGCATGTTCATGCAGCCGCTGCTTCAGCAGGTTTCCGCGGCCCACGCCGTCGGCGCCCTGCCTTCGCTGGCCTGGCTTGCCATCCTCATCCTGATCTATGCGATCGAGCTTGTGGTCGGCGCCATCCAGGCCTACGTCTTCACGGTCCTTACCGCCGTGTATGTCTCCGAGGCAGAGGAGGTCGCGGAGGAGGAGTAGTCTTCCGTTCGCGCCTTAAAGGTAAGCAATTCGTTAAACCGCCGGTGCCCGTACCCATGGAGCCCGGCAGTTATAAAAAGGTTATCCTGCGTGAAATAAGACACGCACGACAAAGGAGGAATCGTGGGAGTTATCGGTTACGGTCTCGGTGTTATCGGCGCTGGTCTTGCTATCGGCCTGTCTGCTCTGGGTGCTACGGGTGCTATGGCCCGTCAGCCTGAGGTCCAGGGCCGCGTGTTCACCGTCTTCATCATGGGCTCCGCCTTCGGCGAGGCTCTGGCTCTGATCGGCTTCGTTGTCGCGCTGATCGTTAAATAGCACGGAGCGTCAAGTATGAATCTTTCATCCCAGAAGAGCGCGATCGCACTCTCCGCGTCCGCGGCCGCGCTGCTCATGCCGGTTTCCGCGTTCGCCGAGGACGGCGCTGCCGGTGCGGACATCCTCATCCCTAAGATGGCGGAGTTCATCCCGGCGCTTATCGCCTTCCTGATCATCTGGATCGTGCTGGCCAAGGTCGCCCTGCCGGGCATCATGAAAACCATGGAGGAGCGCGGCAAGAAGATCGAGGAGAGCCTCGACGAGGCCGAGAAGACCAAGCAGGAGGCTATCGCCAAGCGCGCTGAGTCCGACTCGATCGTCACCGACGCCCGTCGTCAGGCTGCCGACATCGTTCTCGAGGCCCGTAAGGACGCCGAGTCCGAGCGCGCCCGTATCATCGAGGCTGCTCACAAGGAGGCCGAGGAGATCATCGCCAAGGCCCATACGACCGTCGAGGACGAGCGCAAGTCCATCTACGCCGGTGCCGCGAGTTCCATCGCCGACCTGTCCGTTGCCGTCGCCACCAAGATCGTGGGCGAGGCACTCGAGGACGAGTCCGAGCAGAAGAAGCTCATCGAGCGCTACATCCAGGAAGCAGGTAGCCTGAATGCCGACTAGCCGCTATCAGGACAAGGTGCTCGAGACCTACGCGCGCTCCCTTTTGGAAGCCGCCAAGGCCGAGAACCATGTGTTCGAGGACCTCGAGATGATCGAGCGTCTGGCTAGCGCCAGCCCCGAGATCATCGCCGTGCTCGACACCATGTCCAAGCGCGACCAGCTCGACCTTCTTCCCAAGGTGGCAGCTGCCTTTAAGTATGTTGCCGAGGAAGACGAGGATGTAGTGGGCGTGACCGTCACCACGGCGATCCCGCTCGACGACGAGCTGCGTCAAACCATCACTAAGAAATGCGAGCAGGACTTCGGCCGCAAGGTATTCCTTATCGAGCAGGTCGACCCGTCTATCGTGGGCGGCCTGGTGCTCGAGGCCCGCGGCGAGCGTCGTGACATTTCCGTCAAGACGCAGCTGCGCATCGCGCAGGAGACCCTCGCAAACTCTGCTAATTCGTACGGAGGTGAAGCCTAATGTCCGAAACCCTCAATGCCCAGGATATCGCCAAGAAACTGCAGGAGCAGCTCACGAGCCTCTCCGCGACGGTCGATACGCATGAGGTTTCAACGGTCGACGAGGTAGGCGACGGCATCGCGCGCGTCTCCGGCCTCAAGAGCGCCATGGCAGGCGAGCTTCTGGAGTTCAAGAGCTCCGATACCGGTGAGACCGTCTTCGGCCTTGCCCAGAACCTTGACCGTGACGAGGTCGGCGCCGTTCTGTTCGGTGCCGTCGACGCCATCAAGGAAGGCGACGAGTGCCGCACCACTGGCCGCATTATGGATATCCCTGTGAGCCGCGCCATGCTCGGCCGCGTCGTCAATCCGCTCGGCCAGCCTATCGACGGTTTGGGTGACATCGTCGCCACGCACCGTCGCCCCATCGAGTTCAAGGCCCCCGGTGTCATCGACCGTACCCCGGTGTGCGAGCCGGTTCAGACCGGCCTGTTGGCTATCGACTCCATGGTGCCTATCGGCCGCGGTCAGCGTGAGCTCATCATCGGCGACCGTAAGACCGGTAAGACCGCCATTGCCATCGACGCTATCCTCAATCAGCGCGGCAAGGGCATGGTTTGCATCTATGTCGCCATCGGCCAGAAGGCCTCCACGGTTGCTAACATTCGCGAGACCCTCGCTCAGCACGGTGCGCTCGACTACACCATCATCGTTTCGGCCACCGCTGCCGATTCCGCCCCTATGCAGTACATCGCGCCTATGGCCGGTGCCGCTATCGGCGAGTTCTTTATGTACAACGGCGAGGACGGCAAGCCCGCCAGCGAGACCAACCCCGGTGGTCACGTGCTCGTCATCTACGACGACCTGTCCAAGCAGGCCGTGGCATATCGTCAGATGTCGCTGACGCTGCATCGTCCGCCCGGACGCGAGGCCTATCCTGGCGACATCTTCTACCTGCACTCTCGTCTGCTCGAGCGTGCCGTCAAGATGTCCAAGAAGAACGGCTACGGCTCAATGACGGCACTGCCGATCATCGAGACTCAGGACGGCGACGTTTCGGCCTACATTCCGACCAACGTCATTTCCATTACCGATGGTCAGATCTACCTGCAGTCCGAGCTCTTCTTCCAGGGCCAGCGCCCGGCAGTCGACGTGGGCATTTCCGTGTCCCGCGTTGGTGGCGACGCGCAGACCAAGGCCATGAAGCAGGTCGCCGGCAACCTTCGTCTGGACCTCGCTTCGTACCAGGAGCTCGCTGGCTTTACCCAGTTCGGCTCCGACCTCGACGAGGCTACTCAGAAGCAGCTGACCCATGGTGCCCGCATGACCGAGCTCCTGAAGCAGCCGCGTTACAAGCCGTTTGAGGTTGGCGAGCAGATCGTTACGCTGTTCGCTGGCAACGAGGGCTTCCTGGATGACCTGGAGATCGCCGACGTGCTGCCCTTCCGTGCCGAGCTCATCGAGTACATGGACAATGGCTTTGGCTCGCTGCTCGACAAGGTTCGCGCCAAGAAGATCGATGATGACACCAAGGCTGAGCTCTTGCGCGTCATCGGCGACTTCAAGCAGCAGTTCATGGCCAAGCACCATTCGGATGTTTCTGGATCAGAGGAGAACTAAGCCCCATGGCCAACCTTCGCGACATTAAGAAGCGAATCTCCTCGGTTACCACGACCAAGCAGATCACGCGCACGATGGAGATGGTCTCTACGGCCAAGATCCGTCGTGCCCTCGATCGCTCCAAGCAGGCCGAGCCCTATAAGGAGGCGCTGACCGACGTCATGTTGACGGTCGCCGGCGACGCCTCCTGTTCGGGCACCGATCCCATGCTGCAGAAGCATGAGAGCGTCAAGCATGGCCTGATTGTCGTTATTGCCTCGGACCGCGGCCTTGCCGGCGGTTTCAATACGACGGTGGAGCGCACGGCCGAAAAGCTCGCCGCTTCTTGGGCGAACGACGGCATCGAGTGCGAGATCATCGCGTGCGGGCGTAAGCCGGTCACGTATTTCCGTGACCGCGCAAACGTTGTCATGCACTTTGAGGGCAACTCCTCTGAGCCCGATTTCAATCAGGCCCGCATGATTTCCTCTCATATCTGCGATGCGTATCGTGCCGGTGAGCTTGACCGTGTCGAGCTTGTCTACCACCACGCCAAGAACCGCGTGGATCAGGAGCTTCGCGTCGAGCATCTGTTGCCGCTCGACCCCGAGATGATCGCTATGGCCCACGGTCCGCGTAAGAACGAGACCGACGCCCCTAAGCGCATCTCGTCCACGTTCGAGTTCGTGCCCTCTCCCGAGCATGTTCTCGGCAAGCTTGTGCCGTCTTATATCCTGACGGTCATCTACCAGGCCCTGATCGATTCGGCGGCTGCCGAGCAGGGTGCACGCCGCAAGGCCATGCACTCCGCGACGGAAAACGCCACCGCGATCATCTCGACCCTTACCCGCACGTATAGTCGCGTGCGCCAGGCTTCGATCACGACCGAGATCAACGAGATCGTCGGCGGAGCCTCAGCATTGGAGGAACAGTAATGGCTAATAACACCGTAAAGCTTGCGGTCGAGGAAGCCACCAAGAAGACGACTGCCGGTGATGGTCGCATCGTGCGAATCATCGGCCCTGTCGTCGACGTCAAGTTTGACGGCGCGGTGCCCCCGATCTACAACGCGCTCACGGTCGAGGCCGAGACCCCGATCGGTCATCTGAGCACGATCCTTGAGGTCGAGAGCCAGCTTCCGGGCGGCGTCGTCCGCACGGTCGCCATGTCCTCGACCGACGGCCTGCAGCGCGGCCTCATCGCCACCGATACCGGTGAGCCCATGAAGATGCCCGTTGGTCCCAAGACGCTCGGTCGCATTTGGAACGTCATGGGCAAGCCCGTCGACGGCAAGCCCATGCCCGAGGTGGAGGAGTTCTACCCCATCCACCATGCAGCGCCCCGCTTTGACGAGCTCACCACCAAGACCGAGATCTTCGAGACCGGCATCAAGGCCGTCGACCTGCTCGAGCCCTACATCCGTGGCGGCAAGACCGGCCTGTTCGGCGGCGCCGGCGTCGGCAAGACCGTTCTGATTCAGGAGCTTATCAACAACCTCGCCCAGGAGCACGGCGGCACCTCGGTGTTCACCGGTGTCGGCGAGCGTACCCGCGAGGGCACCGACCTGTTCCTCGAGATGAGCGAGTCTGGCGTTATCGACAAGACCTGCTTGGTTTATGGTCAGATGAACGAGCCGCCTGGAGCGCGTCTGCGCATCGGTCTGGCCGGCCTTACCACCGCTGAGTACTTCCGCGATCGCGGCCAGGACGTCCTGCTGTTCATCGACAACATCTTCCGCTTCTCCCAGGCGGGTTCCGAGGTTTCCGCACTGCTGGGCCGTATGCCGTCCGCCGTTGGTTACCAGCCCACACTGGCTACCGAGATGGGTGACCTCCAGGAGCGCATTACCTCGACCAAGACGGGATCCATTACCTCCGTCCAGGCTGTCTACGTCCCCGCAGACGACCTGACCGACCCGGCGCCTGCCACGACGTTTACGCACCTCGACGCTACCACGGTTCTTTCGCGTAGCATTTCGTCGCTCGGCCTGTTCCCGGCTATCGACCCGCTCGCGTCTTCCTCCGACGCTCTCGATCCCTCGATCGTCGGCGAGGAGCACTACCGTGTCGCCGTCAAGGTCCAGGAGCTCCTGCAGGAGTACTCCGACCTTCAGGACATCATCGCCATTCTGGGTATGGACGAGCTGTCCGAGGAACAGCGCCTTACGGTCAACCGTGCCCGTAAGATTCAGCAGTTCCTCTCGCAGTCCTTCCACGTCGCCGAGAAGTTCACCGGTAACCCCGGTGTCTACGTCCGCGTCGAGGATACCGTCCGCTCTTTCGCCGAGATTGTCGACGGCAAGGCCGATGACCTGCCCGAGCAGGCTTTCCGCTATGCTTCCACGATTGAGGACGTGCGCGAGCGCGCCCGCAAGATGGGGGAGAAGTAGGTTATGCGTATCCGCATCGTGTGCCCCGTGAGCTGCGCCTATGAGGGCGACGCTGCGTTTGTGTCGATTCCGTCCACGGATGGCGAGTTTGGCGTTCTGCCTGCTCACTCCAGCGAGATCTGCACGATCGACCGCGGTTACGTTCGCGTTTCCGATAAGGCCATGGGCACTGTCGACCACACGTTTGCCGTGGCCGGCGGCTATGCCCAGGTTGCGGACGATGTCGTGACCGTTCTCGCCGAGCGCGCTTGCGATTTGGCGACCGTCGATGCCGACAAGCTTAAAGCTGATATTCAAGGTTTTGAAGAGAAGCTGGGTAATTTGTCGGAGGATGATGCACGCCGCGCCTACCTCTATAATGAAATCGCATGGTGTAAGCTCAAGCTTGCCCAATAGTCAAACGATTTAGCGTTCGACCATTTGCGAACACATCATGCCCGGGATGGCTTGGCCACCCCGGGCATGCTTTTTGAAAGGGTAGACCTTGGATATTATCCGCGTTGAGGGTGGCCACGCCATCGGAGGCTCCGTGCCCGTCTCGGGTGCTAAGAACTCCGCGCTCAAACTCATGGCGGCAACGCTTCTGGCGCCGGGCAAGACGACGCTGCAGAACGTGCCCGATATTTCCGATGTCCACGTGATGGGCAAGGTGCTCAAGGGCATGGGCGCTACGATCGATGTTCTCGACGAGCACACGCTCGAGATCGATACCTCTCAGGTCGATTCCTGGGAGGCTCCCTATGAGCTCGTCGCTAAGATGCGTGCTTCCACCGCCGTCATGGGGCCCCTGCTGGGTCGCTTCCATCGCGCCAAGATCGCCATGCCGGGCGGCTGCAACCTAGGTGCCCGCAAGATCGACATGCATATTCTGGGTCTCGAGGCCCTGGGCGTCGAGTTTGATACCGCCCACGGCTACATCAACGCCAGCGCGCCTCAGGGCCTGCGCGGTACCACCGTCACGCTCGAGTTTGCCAGTGTCGGTGCGACCGAGAACCTCATTATGGCATCCGTGCGCGCGCAGGGCACCACGGTTATCGACAATGCCGCCCGCGAGCCCGAGATCGTCGATCTCGCCAACATGCTCAACGAAATGGGTGCCAAGATTGTTGGCGCCGGTACGCCTGTCGTGACCATCGAGGGCGTGGAAGAGCTGCATCCTGTTACCCATCGCGTAGTGGGCGACCGCATCGAGGCCGGTACCTTTATCGTCGCCGGTGCGTTGATGGCAGACGATCGCGGTGTCGATGTCACGGGCTTTTGTCCCATTCACTTGGGTATGGTGCTCAAGAAGATGGAGCTCATGGGTATCGACTGCGAGCGCGTCGAGGATGGCGTCCATGTGAACCGTGCCGAGCGTATCAAGCCTGTCGACATCCAGACGCTTCCGTTCCCCGGCTTCCCGACCGACATGCAGGCACAAATTATGGTGCTCTCCGCCCTCTCCGGCGGCAGTTCCGTTATTACCGAGAACATCTTCGAGAATCGCTTTATGTTTGCCTCTGAGCTGGTGCGCATGGGTGCCGACATTCGTATCGAGAGCCATCATGCCATGATTCATGGCGTCAAGGGCTTCTCGGGTGCACAGGTTACCTCGCCCGATCTGCGCGGCGGAGCGGCCCTCGTCGTAGCGGGCTTGATCGCCGACGGGACGACCGAGGTTTCGGCTATCCATCACATCAAGCGCGGCTACGAGCAGTTTGTCGAAAAGCTGCAGGCGCTTGGCGCGCATGTCGAGCATGCTACCGTCCCCGATCCCGTCATCTACTAATACAGGTTGCCTATGTTTAATAAAAAGCCCCTCGCGGATACCACCACCCGAAGACCCTCAACTGGTGCGCAGGCCAAGATCTACAGTCGCGATAACGTGGCTCGCTATTCCGAGCGCGCTCGTCAACGTCGCCGTAGCCACACGATTCGTCACGTCGCGCTCATTGTCGTGCTTGGCGTGCTGCTGAGTGCCACTACCGCTGCCGGCCTGTGGTTTGCCACCATTATGGGCAAGCTCGGCGATTCTAATGTCATTACTGACAATCTGCGTCGGGTTCTGGTTGACACCGATGAGGCAAAGGATCCGTTCTACGTGCTGCTTCTTGGCACCGACGGCCGTCCGGGCGAGGATACGTATCGTGCCGACTCGATTATCCTGGCACGCATCGACCCCACGCAAAAGCAGGCGACGCTCATTTCCGTTCCGCGCGACACCAAGGTCGAGTACAAGGGCGAGACCATGAAGATCAACGCCTGCCATACCGTTGGCGGCGCCGAGGCCATGGTCGAGGCGGTCAACGAGCTGTGCGGTGTTCAGATTTCCCACTATGCCGAGGTTAGCTTCGACGGTATGCAGGCGCTGATTGATTCGGTTGGCGGTATCGACATTAACGCAACCGATGATGTTGACGACCCCGAGCACCTGGATATTAAGATTACCGCTGGCCAGCAGCATATGGACGGTGCCACCGCCCTTACCTATGCCCGCTGCCGCTACACCTATGCCGACGGCGATTACACGCGCATGCGCCACCAGCGTCAGGTGCTTGGCGCCCTTGCCAACCAGATTCTCAATAACTTCGATGCCACGAAGATCTTTGGCCTGGTTAATTCGCTGTCCGATATGCTCGTGACCGATATGAGCGTTCAGGATATCGTCTCTACGGTCAACGCCATGCGCGGTATGGATGTCGACGGTATCTACTCGGCCAACCTGCCTTCGTACGCCGACGACAGCACCATGATTGACGGTGTGAGCTACGTCTTTGTCTACGAGGACGAGCTCAAGGAAATGATGGAGCGCGTCGATGCCGGCAA
Source organism: Collinsella sp. AF37-9 (assembly GCF_003475115.1). NCBI lineage: Bacteria > Bacillati > Actinomycetota > Coriobacteriia > Coriobacteriales > Coriobacteriaceae > Collinsella > Collinsella sp. AF37-9. Next base: position 120,592 of record NZ_QROQ01000003.1, read on the forward strand.
GGATCCCAAGGGTCCCAACACCATGGGTCTTTCCGACGGCTCCAGCTCTACGATCGGCGACCTCAGCAACAACACGTCTGACGACTACGCAAACGGCACCGCAACCTCATCGGTCAGCTCTGACGATTCCGATGGCTCAAGCGATTCGAGCGATTCGGACTACTACGAACAGCCCACCGGCGACGGCAACGGTTACGAGGCCAACTACTAAGTTACGGCGTTTTACCAAACGCCGTAACGACTCGACGCTGCGCGACGTCCAAGGCGACAATTTGTCATTCAAAAGGCAGGGCATGACCAGAAGGTCAATGCCCTGCCTTTTTCATGCCAACTTGTTCGCCTTGGACGTCGCTCGCTGACGTTGGCTCAACCTGCGATGTTGACTACTCCCCTTGGGTGACGCATAATTTCTTTCGCAAATTGACAACCGCATAGCGGAAC